>JAITQL010000159.1 GCA_031288935.1 Tannerella sp. | reverse complement strand
TAGTATCCGGCGGCATACGTCATCGCCACGTCGTTCACCAGTTTCCGCAGCCAGGGCGTGTAGGAGAGCGATACGCCGGCCTTGCTGGACATAAAAGCATACTTGGAGGGGTTCCAGTACTGGGAATTGACATCCGGCAGGGTGGCCACGCCGTTGTCGCCCATCGAACCGCCACGCGCGTCCGGCGCAATGGACAGGGACATGATCGACGTATGCACCGGATTAAACTGGTTCTTTATTTCCTGTGCGCGGACAGACAGACACGCCCACCCCGACAGCATCAACAGCAGCAGACTGCTTCTCAATTTTTTTCTCATATGTAATTCAACCTTCAAAAAATTCATACTGTATAAACTCGCTTCCAACGGGTTTATTGCATGTGAAGAATTATTTTTTCACGATCCGGGGATTATACGAATGGCACGAAATGCTTGCCATATGCGGATTTACCTTTTTCCGCTCGCCGACTTCCGCACCAGAACCTTATCTATTCGCGCCTTGTCCATGTCCACGATCTCGAAGCTGAAATCCTTCCAGGTCAGTTTGTCGCCCGTTTCCGGAACACATTCCAGTATCTCCAGAATCAGGCCGCTCAAGGTATTGTAGTCGTACTCGGCATACAGGTCTTCCATGTCGAAATATTCCAGGAAATTGTAGAACGAATACTGTCCGTCGGCCAGCCAGCTGCCGTCCGAACGCTGTTTGATTTCCTGCTCTTCGTCCACGTCAAGCACCTGTCCAATCAACGCTTCCATGATGTCCTTCAGGGTCACAATGCCCTGAATCCCGCCAAACTCGTCGGTCACCAGACCGTATTTCACGCGCGCTTTCTTAAACTGCTCCAGCGCCTTGTATACGCTCTGGTTTTCGGGCACGAACTGCGCCGGCCGGAGCGCCTGCGAGAGCGTGAAATCCGACAAGTCGATCCGTCCGAACAGGTCTTTGAGGTAAACAACGCCTACTATGTTGTCAAACTTTTCCGATGCCACGGGATATACATTAAACAAATGCTCTTTCACCCTCTCGCGCACGGTTTCGGGCGTGTCCCTGATATCCATCCAGACGACGTCGCTGCGGTGCGTCATGATCGACCCCACGTCGCGGTCGCCCAGCGTAAACACGCGCTCCACGATGTCCTGCTCCACTTCCTGCACTTCGCCGCCGTCGAAGCCTTCCCTTACGATGGCCTTGATCTCTTCTTCCGTCACTTTGTTTCCTTCTATCCGGTCAAGTCCCAGCAGAAGCATCACCAGAGAGGTGCTCCTGGACAATACCCAGACAAAGGGCGAAGCCGCTGCCGAGAGCACATTCATCGGTCGCGACATGATCATGGCTACCTTTTCGGCAAACCCCATGCCGATGCGTTTCGGCACCAGCTCGCCAAGTACCAGCGTCAGGTAGGTCACCGTTATTACAATCAGCAATTTGGCAACGGGCAGGGCATAGGGCTGAAGCCAGGGTATCTGCGCCAGCACGCCGGCCAAAGCTCCCGCAAACGCCTCGCCCGAAAACAAACCCGTCAGAATCCCGATCAGCGTGATCCCTGTCTGAATCGTCGAAAGGAACTTGTCCGGGTTTCCGGTCAGGGTCAACGCCGTTTTGGCAAGCTTCTTTCCCTTTTTCCATTCCACCTCCAAACGGGCTTTTCGCGACGACACCAAGGCAATTTCCGTCATCGAAAGAAGTCCGTTCAATAAAATCAGTCCGGCTACAATCAGTATTTCCATCTGGAAGCAATCCTTCTATTTTGCGTGGCAAAGATAAGGAGTTTCTGAATTTTTTGTACATTTGCCGACGAAAATAAACGGTTTACAAAAATGATCGAAAAAATCAAAACCTTGCTCCGGGAGGTGGAGAATCTGGAGGCCTTCAGCGCAGAAGAACTGGAATTGCTGAGGATAAAATATTTGAGCAAAAAGGGTGAAATCCCTTCGCTGGTCAATGATTTCAGGAACGTGGCGGCCGAACACAAGCGGGAAGTGGGAAAGTTCTTGAACGAACTGAAAGAAAGAACGCAGGATAAAATCAATGAACTGAAAGAACGTTTCGAGCAGGCACAGAGCGGAAACCGTGCATTCGACCTGACGCGCACCGCCTATCCGGAGCCGCTGGGCGCGCGCCATCCGCTTTCGGTGATCAAAAGGGAAATCTGCGACATCTTCGGACGGCTGGGCTTCAGCATTGCGGAAGGGCCGGAAATTGAAGACGACTGGCATGTCTTTTCGGCGCTTAATTTTGCCGAAGACCATCCGGCACGCGACATGCAGGACACGTTTTTTATCCGCCACCGTCCCGATGTCGTCCTGCGCACGCATACCTCGTCCGTGCAGACGCGCGTCATGGAACGCCAACAGCCGCCCCTCCGCATCATCTGTCCCGGGCGCGTCTACCGCAACGAAGCCATTTCCTATCGCGCACACTGTTTCTTTCATCAGGTAGAAGCGCTGTTCATCGACAGGGACGTCTCGTTTGCCGACCTGAAACAGGCGTTACTGTTTTTCGCCAGGGAAATGTTCGGCGCACATACGGAGATTCGTCTGCGACCGTCTTACTTTCCCTTCACCGAGCCTTCGGCCGAGATGGACATCTCCTGCGTCCTCTGCGGAGGCAAGGGCTGTCCGTTCTGCAAGCACACCGGCTGGGTGGAGATTCTCGGCTGCGGGATGGTAGACCCGAACGTGCTCGACAACTGCGGCATCGACAGCCACATCTATTCCGGTTATGCGCTGGGAATGGGGATCGAACGGATTACCAATCTGAAGTATCAGGTGAAAGACCTGCGGATGTTTTCGGAAAACGACGTCCGTTTTCTGAGGCAGTTCACTGCCGCCTATTGAAGCTCCGTCATGCGCAAGGAGGAGCGGTACGGAGGCGTTATCGAATGGTTCAGCCGGAATATGCCGGTGGTACAAACCGAATTGCGGTATACGGATCCGTTTCAGCTGCTGACGGCCGTCATCCTCTCGGCGCAATGCACGGACAAGCGGGTCAACACGGTTACGCCGGCCCTGTTCGAGGCCTTCCCGACGGCCGAAGCGATGGCGGCCGCTACCCCCGAAGCTGTTTACGAATACATCAAAAGCGTTTCCTATCCCAACAACAAAGCCCGTCACTTGACGGGAATGGCTCAAAAACTGCTGTCCGAATTTGGCGGTCGCGTACCGTCGGATGTCGACGAGTTGCAAAGGTTGCCGGGCGTGGGACGCAAGACGGCCAACGTGATTGCGTCGGTGGTGTACGAAAAGCCGGCAATGGCTGTGGACACCCACGTCTTTCGCGTGTCCAACCGGATTGGCCTGACAACCGACAGCAAAACGCCGCTGGCTACCGAGAGGGAATTGGTCAAATACTTTCCCGAAAGCCTCATCGCCAAAGCGCATCACTGGCTCATCCTGCACGGACGGTACGTCTGCCTTGCCCGCAGCCCGAAATGCGAAGCATGTGGCCTGCAACCGTGGTGCAAGTATTATGATTCAAAGATTCAAGGATTCAAAAATTCAAAGATTCAAGAGGGCTGTGTATAAAGCACGACGGCCTTGAACCTTGTATCTTCTTTACCCCTAAATCCCCTGAAGGGGACTTTGCCAGTCATCACGGTGGCATGGATGCGGACAAGTATAATTCAAAAATTCAAGGATTCAAAGATTCAAGAGGGCTGTGTACAAAGCGCGATTGCCTTGAACCGTGAATCTTTTTTACCCCTAAATCCCCTGAAGGGGACTTTGCCCGTCGTCACAGTGACATGGATGCGAACAAGCGATACCTCTTTTGACATGGATACAGGGCAACTCCTGCCGGAGTTGAGAAGAGATGACATCTCCTTCCCCGGCTGCGCTGCGCTTGCAAGAGGCTTTTCGTGGTACAGAAAGATATGCTGCACACTTCGAAAGGCTCATGTGCAGTACACAGTGCTTCGCCGAATATTTCTAAATGGTCATTGTATAGTGCACAGCGATTTACAGAATATTTCTAAAGAATCATGTGTAGTACACAGCGATTCGCCGCATATTTCAAAAGAATCATGTGTGGCACACATTGATCCGCCGCATATTGCAGGAGGATCATGTGTGGCACACATCGGTTCG
>JAITQL010000119.1 GCA_031288935.1 Tannerella sp. | reverse complement strand
CATCCGTTTGTCGAACGGGCGATGATGCTCGGCCGGAATCCCTTCGGCTCGCCCACGCTGAGCGATCAGGCGCTGATGCCCTTCCCGACGGTCAAGATCGGGCCGGGCGACTCGGCGCGTTCGCATACGGCGGACGAATATGTACTCCTGCCCGAAATACGCGAGGCGATCGCGATGTACGTGCGATTGCTGGACGGGCTGAAAGTGGAGTAACGGAAACCTGTTTTTCGTCATGACTGCCTTCGGACTTGTATTTTTTACTACCTTCGCACGTTTTTGAAAAGGCAGTAAAAAGGAATCAAACAGATTTGAAATGAAACATACACCGGTAGATTATCAGACCGTCAAACGGGTTATTGACCGTTACGGGTTGCCTGATTTCGGCAAGGCGACGATTCGTGAAACAGTAGCCATCTCCCAGCAACTGGAACAGGAGACGGGCACAGAGTTTATCCACATGGAAATGGGCGTGCCCGGCTTGAAGCCGGCGCAGGTGGGCGTCGACGCCGAGATCCGCGCCCTGCAAAACGGCATTGCCGCCGTTTATCCGAATATCAACGGCCTGCAGGAGTTGAAAGATGAAGCGTCGCGTTTCATCAAGGCGTTTGTGAATGCAGACGTGGCGCCGGAGGGATGCGTACCGGTGACCGGCTCGATGCAGGGGACGTATGCCTCGTTTCTGACCTGCGGGCAATGCCGTCCGGACAGGGACACGATTCTTTTCATTGACCCCGGATTCCCCGTGCAGAAACAGCAAATCACGGTGATGGGGTATCGTTACGCCTCGTTTGACGTGTATGAACACCGCGGCGAAAAACTGCGCGCAATCCTGGAGGCCTTTCTTTCGCAGGGAAATATTGCGGCGATGACGTATTCCAACCCGAATAATCCGGCGTGGTTTTGCCTGACGGAAAACGAACTGAAAATCATCGGCGAGATGGCCACGCGCTACGATACCCTCGTGATAGAAGACCTGGCCTACTTCGCGATGGATTTCCGTCAATCCCTGGGGACGCCCTTCCAAGCGCCTTATCAGGCCTCTGTAGCCCGTTATACGGATCATTACCTCCTGCAAATTTCCGGTTCAAAGGCATTCAGCTACGCCGGACAGCGCATCGGCGTGACGGCCATTTCCGACAAGCTGTATCACCGGACTTATCCGGGATTGACGCAGCGTTACGGCGGCGGGACGTTCGGCACGGTCTATATCCATCGCGTGCTTTACGCACTGTCGTCGGGAACAAGCCATTCGGCGCAGTATGCGTTGGCGGCCATGTTCAAGGCCGCCTCCGACGGCGCGTTCGATTTCGTCGGTGAAATAATGGAATACGGACGCCGGGCGGAACGGCTCAAGCAGATTTTCGTCCGGCATGGATTCAAGATCGTATATGACCTTGATCTGGATGTGCCGATTGCGGATGGATTCTATTTCACGATTGCCTGGCCGGGTCTGACCGGCGGGCAGTTGATGGAAGAACTGATGTATTACGGCATCAGCGCCATTTCGCTAAGCACCACCGGCAGTAACCAGGAAGGATTGCGGGCATGTACGTCGTTTATCAAGCCGCATCAGTATGAACTGCTCGACGAGCGGCTGCAACATTTTGAAGCGCATCATCCGGCGCCTGTTGTCCGAGGTTGACAGTTGCAAATCGTCGATTGACAGTGGAAACGGCTTTATTCTGCCGGTTAACGCTATTTAGGCAATATTGGCGAAGCAGGATTTGGCCATCTTTTACAAACGCCTTACATTGTGGCCAATTTTAATTTCATTGTAACAAGATGGCCCCGTACAGGAATGTTTTCAAAATCAAGCATACTAATTTGCGTCCGGGAAAGGGAATGATACTCATCTCCGAACCTTTCCTGCAGGATATGTATTTTCAGCGGTCTGTCGTGCTTTTAATCGAACACGGCATAAAGGGTTCGATGGGTTTGGTAGTGAATAAGCAAACCGGTCTGATCGTGAACGACCTTTTCCCGGAACTGAAAAATCTGGCCGCCATTCCCGTTTACCTGGGAGGGGCGGTCGGATTCGATCATCTGTTTTTTATCCATTCACTGGAACCGGACATTATTCCCGACAGCGTGCAAATCAATGAGCATTTGTATTTCGACGGGAATTTCGAGGCGCTGAAGACCTATCTTTCCGAGGGCAATCCGGCGAAAGGAACCGTGAAATTCTTTCTGGGTTATGCCGGTTGGGAAAGCAATCAACTGAATACCGAAATCACCCACAATTCGTGGCTGGTCAGTTCTTCATCGCACAAAAGCATCCTGCTCGCCGAAGATGATTCGTACTGGAATCACACGGTCGAACGGCTGGGTAATCCGTACCGTACCTGGACGAACTACCCGAAAGACCCGGAATTGAACTGATTTCAAACAGCGCCCCCCTGCGCTCCGAACTTATATGCCGCTAAAATCCACGCCGTCGAACAGTAACGATGGAATCCGCCAGTCGGACGATGTACGCGGATCATTGCCCGTTTCTACAAGATTACTCCACAAGGCAAGCATGTTGCCTGTGATATTCATCTCATTGACGGGCTGTGTCAGTTGTCCCTTCTCGATCAGGAAACCCTCGATGCCGTACGAAAAGTCGCCCGTCGTACTGCTGCAATTGCCGCCGTTGAAGCCGGTGACAAGGATGCCCCTGTCCAGCGAAGCCACTAATCCGTCCACGTTCCTGTCGCCGGAGGGCATGGTCAGGATCGAGGGCGAATCAACCGTTTGCTCCGTTTCCATTTTATTGGCATAATACGTGTCGATGTAACAGGTCTTGAGCGTGCCTGCGTCAAAGACAGACCACGGTTTTGTCGCCACTCCTTCGCCGTCGAAGTAGCGTGCGCCGGCAGACTGCGGCAAATGCGGTTCGTCGATCAGCGTCATCCTGTCGCCCATCACCTTCCGGTTCAGCTTGTCCAGCAGGAACGAATTTTTCTGCTGGATGGAAGCGCCGTACAGCGCACTGATAACGGGCGCCAGCAACTGGCGTACAACCATGAAATCCACAACCATCGGCAATCTGGCCGAGGCGATTTTGTGCTGACCCAGTTTACGCAGGGTACGTTCCAGGGCTTTGGTTCCGATACCGTTTTTGATCAAATCGGCGTAGTAAAGCGACGAATCGTACCAGTAGGAAGACGGACGCGCGTCTCCGTCGCCTTTGATACTGGCGCTGCCGACCAGTGTAAAGGATGACGTCGACGATTCGCCTTCAAAGCCGTTGCTGGCTATCATATAGCGGAAATTTTCCTCATCGCTGTACGACGATTCGGCGGAAACAAGGCGTTCGTCCCTGCCCATGATTTCATCACAGACCTGCATGGCCAGCGCCACTTTATCGTCCGGGCGGATGGATTCAAAGGCCGCGTCGTAGAGTTGCAGATCGGCACCGCCGCCCTTGTAGTAAAGCGAAGCGTCGGGCAGCGTGCGGGCGTTGTCCTCTGCCAGGTAGCGGGTCGAATCTGTCGCGTTGCGGATAAACTTCTCCAGTTCTTTTTTGTCAAGGCGATTGGTGGAATACGAGCCGAAACGTCCGTCGACAAAAATCCGCAGCGCAAGCGCATTTTCCGAAGCCTGTTGCAGGCGGTCGATTTTCATGTCCCGTATTTCAAACGACGTGTTTGAACCGCTGTATAAATTGATGCGGACGCCCTGGCATCCGTTTTTCAGGGCACAGTCCATCGCCCATTGCGCTAATTGCTTATGTGTATTCGATATCATATCAGTTTTCTCCTCCTACTGTTAGTTTGCTGACTAAGGCCGATGGCATTCCGCAGGTGACGGGGCACGATTGTCCGTCTTTGCCGCAAGTCCACGTCCCGTTGTCCATTTGGTAATTGTTGCCCGTCATGGTGATGTCGGCCAGCGCTTTCGGGCCATTGCCGATGATGTTGACATCCTTCACGGGCTGCGTCAGTTTTCCGTTCTCGATCAGGTAGCCGTTCTTGACAAAGAACGTAAAGTCACCGGCGCCGATCTGCACCTGTCCGTTCGTAAAGTTGGCGGCATACACGCCCTTCTTCACCGAGGCGATGATTTCTTCTTCGCTGTAATTCCCGGCTTCCATGTAGGTGGCGCGCATACGCGGGATGGGCGACATGCGGAACGATTCGCGGCGACCGTTGCCGGTGGGAGCAACGCCGTAGTGCCTGGCGCTGATGCGGTCGTGCAGGTAACTGGTCAATACGCCGTTGCGCACGATATAGGTCTTTTGTCCCTCCACGCCTTCGTCGTCGATATTGACCGAACCGCGATTGGACGGAATCGTCCCGTCGTCCACCACGTTAATATGCTTGTCGCAAACAACCTGATTCAGCTTGTCGGAGAAGATCGACGTGTTTTTGCGGTTGAAGTCGGCCTCAAAGGCATGTCCGATGGCTTCATGCAACAGGATGCCCGACCCTCCGGCGCCCATGACGACAGGCATCTCGCCGCCCTTGGGCTTGACCGCCTGAAACAGGATCGCCGTCTTGTTCACCACCTCGGTGGCAATCGTCTCCACCACTCCGTCCGTCAGGAACTCCGCCCCCATCCGGAAAGAACGGCTGGCGAAATTGTTTTCAATCCTGTCGCCGTCGGTCATGATACACTGTGCATAGAGACTGGCCATCGGGCGGTAGTCGTAAAACATTTCTCCTTCGGAATTGCAGAAAAAAACGTGCGACGTCGTGTCGCTTAAACCGGCCATCACCTTGGTGACGCGATTGTCCAGCGCAAAGATCCGGTCGTTCAGTTTTTGCAGGTAAGGCATCTTGTTTTTCACCTCGACCCCGTCCCACTCCGTATCTACCTGATAGAAATTGTGTGCAAACGACACTTCCGTCAGGTTGACCGGCTCCCTGTGTCCCTGAGCGGTTGCAATGCGCGCGGCC
>JAITQL010000110.1 GCA_031288935.1 Tannerella sp. | reverse complement strand
CGCAGGGAATGTGTCAGGGAACAGGCTTTTTTAATATCGGGATAAAGTTCAAAAAGCAACTTGGCTCTTTGCTTTTGTTTTACCGTCCATTTATCGGCAGACTTAAAGAGCAGGTAACGAAATCCTTTCATCGGGCAAATCAAGGTTCGGACAATAAACAGGAGGCACGGAGAAGTATATTTTCCGTGCCTCCGTTGTTTCACGCAGATTCCGCAGATGAAAGGTCATTAAAATCCGCGTTGAAATCCATTCAATCTGCGTGAAACGAATCTTTAAATCTTTGCGTGCGGGGGGGATTTACCGCTTGATGATCTTGTGCGAAGACGTGCTTGTCCCGTCCGTGACACGAACGATATAGACGCCTTTTCCCCAGTGCGAGACGGGTATTGTCAACCGGGACTGACCCTCGGCTTCAAGCCGGCAGACCGTCCGGCCGCCGAGGTCGGATACCGTGACCCGACGGATGGACGTACCGCTGACGGTCAACCGGTCTGCCGCGGGATTGGGATATACGGCGGCCGTTGCCGCGGGCAGCGTGATGATTCCGTCAGTGCCCGAAGTCTTCACCTGCAACTTGTCCAGGCAGAAATAACCGGGCGTGTTCATGCCCCATTCGCCCGCATCGGTCGAGGTCAAGTGAAACGACAGCCGGCTGACCTTTCCCAGAGACGACAGGTCTACCCGTTCCCAGTCGCGGCTCTGCTTCAGCGCGCCGTCCACATATTCGGCAAAGACGTGTTCCACGCTGCCCGTCTCTTCCGCCTCCGCATTTTGTCCGGTGATGATCACCTTGTAATAATCGCCCTCCCTGTCCAGCGCGCGGGCGTAGCTGTCGCCGTACAGATTGCTGTAAAACGGCCACGGGTGATTGTTCAGATACACGCCTGCGGCTTCATATTCCCCGTCGAACGTGATGGCAAATTCGTCAAACTCGTTTGCGATCAGGTAGGGAATGCCTTTTCCGGTAGCCACCTTCCCGTCTCCGTCCCTGATCACGCTGCCGTCGCTGCCGGTTTGAATCCCTCCGCCGGCCATGTTGCCCCACTGGTTGATCAGCCAGCCGTCCGTATGCGTACTGTTCAGGCTTCCGTAATCCTCCGTGTCGCCGTTGCTGCCGACGATAAAACCCGACCAGTAGCCGGTCCCGCCCGCGTGCGAAAAGGTGAAGTGTTCAAACACAAGCGGCGCGGCGCCGAAAGCGTCCGTCCAGTAACCCTTCTCCGCATCCAGCGTGATCTCCACCGGATCCACCGGCCTGCTTAAATCCAGCGTAACGGTCTGCTGCGCCGGTAACGGTTGCTGCGCAATGGCAGCCATACACAATGTCCAAAGTAAAATTTTCTGTTTCATACTACTCTTCATTATTAAGTTTATAAATCGGGAATTATCTATCAGGTAACCGATATTATTGTTTGCTGAATTTGATGGCCCGGTCGCGTGTGACAAGGATATGGAATCCTTTCGGCAGCGAACTGCACGGAACGGTATTCAGGCCGCTTTCCACCGGGAAAGACATCCGGCAGACGCCGTCCGGACTGAAGACCCGCACGGTTTGCCGTCCGGGCGATTCGATCCGCAGGCAGTCTCTTACCGGCTGTTCCAGGATGCGCACGGACGATGTTGCCTGCAAATCCCGGTTGGCCGTGCCTGCGGCATCCGGGTGCAAGTCCGCCGCACCGCCGATTTCCGTCGAACTTTCGCCCAGCCAGCCGCAGTACTGGTTCACCGCCGTGTATACCTTTATAAAATGTATTTCGGGCAGGTGTACCGTCCGTCCGTCCGCATCCACCGCCCGTTCGATATTGAAACCGGCCCCTGCATCGGCATTGGGCTTGTTGTCGGCATACCCCCAGTCGCAGGCGTGAAGCACGTAGTTCTCGCCTTCCACCGTGTAGTTGTCGGCCAGGCGCGCGCCTTCAAAAACGAGCGAGTCGGCCTCCTCCCACTGCGGATAGTACGGCTGCCGGTGAAACGAGTTTCGGGAAACATATCCCTCCCGTCCCAGGTTGTCCGTCCACCGGATATAGGCCGTATCCACAAGCGCCGGATTGGCGGGATCCGGCACGGGTGTTTTGTGTTCGTCCGGCCGGTAGTACGTGATGCGGTAGCGATGCACCGTTCCGGGCGCGTCGTAGTCGCTGCCGGCCAGTTCGTACCATGCGTCGTCCGGCAGTCCGTTGCCGTTCGCGTCGCGCGACACCGCCACGATCCCCGGCTCGCTGCTTTCGGACATCGCTCCCGGAACGGGGTTGATGAAGACGTTGCCCGGCACCGTGAAGTCCGCCTGACCGGGCACGTTGACCACCGGGTGATCAAAGCCGAAGACCGCATACCCTCCGTAAGCCCCCAGCGAGACCAAGCTGCTTTCCTCGCCCGCAAGCAGCTCTTCCGCCTTGCGCAGGATGTCGTCCCGCGTATCGCCGGGTTCGTATTCCGGCGACACGTTGATGAACTGCCCCGGAGCCGGACAATAGTCATAGACCCGGCTGATATAGGGCGATGTCTGCTGCGCCGAAAGACACAGCGCCGACCAGAGGCCGGCCAATACAATCATTTGTTTTCTCGAATGTAACATAACGTTTTTCCTGTTTATTATGTGAACCGTACGTGCTTTTGCGATCAATGAAACATACTTCAGGAAAAAACGACAGGAATCAACGGATACGCCATGTCAGGTTTGCCTCAAGCCTTATCCCACGAAAGCTTTTTATTCAGCGTCTGATTCCGGCAGGTCTTCTGACTTGCTCCCCCGTTTCGAATCGCCTTCCCGCCCCTTCCGCCTTTCCGAAGAAAGGATGCGGGGCAGTGGTTTGAGTATCATCCGAAACGTTTTCCGGCTATTTCCATACCGGATCGGAGCTTACAGCAGCGGGACTGTTCAGGATTTGCACCTGATTCCCTTTTCATCCGCGCACAGCATGTATGCAACGGAACCGAAATCGGGCGCAAAGTAATCACTTTATTCGGAATCCAACAAATTATTGCAAACAAAAGATTCGGGAAATTCGGGAAATTCGAGAAATTCAAAGATTCAAAAATTCAAAGATTCAAGGCGGCAGTAGATGAAGCGCGGCCACTCCCGTTGGAGAGCATACCTTCATGAGGCTCACAAAACCTTCCCGACGTTGTTGGCATATCCTTGTGAGCTTCACAAAACCCTTCCCGACACCGTCGATATACCCTTGTGAGGCTCACAAAACCTTCCCGACGCCGTCGGCATACCTTTGTGAGCTTCACAAAACCTTCCCGACGCCGTCGGCATACCTTCGTGAGGCTCACAAAACCTTCCCGACGCCGTCGGCATATCTTTGTGAGCTTCACAATGTCTTCCCGACGCGGTCGGCAGATCTTTGTGAGCTTCACAATGCCTTCCCGACGCCGCCGGTATGCTTTCGTGAGGCTCACAATGCCGTTTCCGCATCGCCGGTCAAGGTTTGTGCGGAGCGCCGAACTCCTTGCAGGTCATTTTTTCGACGGTTACCCGCCAGATTTTTACATTTTCGACCGCTGGCCGGGCATAGCGGAACGTCTTGTCCGAGTATTGCCGCATCAGGATGTTCAGCGCTTCCGTTTTCCGGTCGAAGTCGTTTTCAAAGACGACTTTTCCCCAGGCAATGACGCTTCGGGAACGCATCCGGTAACTGCATGCCATGTCGGGATGCTGGTAGACAAGTTCGTTTTCGGTATTGAAGGCGATGCACACGTTCGGATTTTGGCGGAGCAGCGTGATGCTGCCGCCTTCCTGTGCGGAATGCAGATAGATCACTCCGCCGGCGTAACCGAAGTTCATGGGCAACACATACGGGATGCCGTCCGTGCCCGCCATCCCGACAAAACAAATGTCGCACCGGCGGATGACGGCTTCCATGATTTCCCTGTCACTGTGTTCGATTGTTTTCATTCCGTGCATGTTTTTACTTGAATGTTTGTCCGAATGAAAGCGGCAGCAGCGATGCGGCCGAATCTACGCCGTGCACCTCTCCGCTTCCGCAAAGCAGGACACGTACAGGCCGGCGATAGCGTTCTTCCGTTTCCAGCAGTACCTGACGGCAAGCGCCGCAGGGCGTGATGAAGGGCAACACTTCCCCGTCTCTGAGGGCGACTGCCGCCAGCGCCTTCACCGGCACGCCGGGATAACGGGCGGCAGCGCCGAACAGTGCCACACGTTCGGCGCACAAGCCCGAAGGATAGGCCACGTTTTCCTGATTGCTGCCCGCCACAAGCGTACCGTCTTCCAGCACGGCCACCGCTCCGACTTGAAGGCCGGAGTATGGAGCATACGCCTGTTCCGCCGCAGCGACGGCCGCCTGCATCCACTGTTTTTCTTCGCCGGACAATTCGCTTATGCCGCATGTCCGAACCCTGATTTCAATTGTACGGGTATTCATGTGAGGGGTTATTCCGGCAGTTGCATGTCATCTTCGCCATAATACTGAAAGAGGAAATCGTTGTACGGGAAACGCTGGACGTGAATCTCCCGCACCCGTTCGTAGAGAAGTTCTTTCAATGCGTCGATGTTGAGCCGTTCCCTGGCCGAAACAAAGATACACTTGTCCGGCAGTTTCGCCATCCAGGTTTCTTTCAGCTCGTCCAGCGAAACATTCTCCCGCACGCACGGCGTCAGGTCGTCTTCGTCCTTGGGAACGAACGTGAAGGCGTCGATCTTGTTGAAGAGGATGACGACGGGTTTTTCTTCGCATCCGATCTCGGCCAGCGTCTTGTTGACCACCTCGATCTGTTCCTCAAACGTCGGGTGCGAGATGTCGACGATGTGCAGCAGCAGGTCGGCCTCGCGCACTTCGTCCAGCGTCGACTTGAAGGATTCGACCAGCTCGGTGGGCAGCTTGCGTATGAACCCGACCGTGTCGGTAAGCAGGAAGGGCAGGTTTTCAATGATCACCTTGCGAACGGTCGTATCCAGGGTGGCAAACAGCTTGTTTTCCGCAAAGACTTCGCTTTTGCTCAGCAGCGTCATAAGCGTCGACTTGCCCACGTTGGTATAGCCAACCAGCGCGACGCGCACCAGTTTGCCGCGGTTTTTGCGCTGGGAGGACTTTTGCCGGTCTATTTCGACAAGATCGCGTTTCAGCTTGGCAATCTTGTCGAGGATGATGCGGCGGTCTGTTTCCAGCTGCGTCTCGCCCGGCCCGCGCATGTTGATTCCGCCGCGCTGGCGTTCCAGGTGCGTCCAGAGGCGCGTCAGGCGGGGCAGCATGTAACGGTACTGCGCCAGTTCGACCTGTGTTTTGGCATGTGCCGTCTGTGCCCGGCGGGCAAAGATGTCAAGAATCAGATTGGTGCGGTCTGAAATATGCACGTTCAATACCTTTTCTATGTTGCGCAGCTGTTTGGCGGACAGTTCGTCGTCGAAGATCACCGTTCCGATTTCGTTTTCCACGACGTATTCATTGATCTGCTGCAATTTTCCCGAACCGACAAAGGTGACGGAGTTAGGCATGTCCAGCCGCTGATAAAACTGTTTGACCGGTTTGATGCCGGCCGTTTCGGCCAGGAAGGCCAGCTCGTCCAGGTATTCCCCGACCTGCTTCTCGTTTTGTTCGGGCGTGATCAACCCGACCAGAACGGCTTTTTCCGTACGTTCTTCCGTAATGATAAATTCTTTCAATGTATTGCCTGATTATATCCGGTGCAAAAATAGTCAATTTTTCCGGTTATCCCCTTCCCGCGATCCGCGGATTCATTCCCGTGCCCTCCCGTTAGCCGTAAATATTAGCCCGTTTTCATCTCCGTTTGTTTCTGCCAAGTATATTTTTTGTACTTTTGCGGCGAATTTCAAAGAAAACTAAAGAATGAATGTATTAGAGTTGAGTGAACAGGAAATCATCCGGCGAAACAGCCTCGAACAACTGCGCCAGTCCGGTATCGACCCCTATCCCGCCGCAGAATACGCCGTCAACGGATATGCCGGCGAAATCAAGACTTCTTTCAGAGACGGCGACGAGCCGCGCCGGGTAACGGTTGCCGGACGCATCATGAGCCGCCGCATCATGGGAAAGGCTTCTTTCATGGAACTGCAGGATGCTACGGGACGTATCCAGGTGTATGTCACGCGCGACGACATTTGTCAGGACGCAAACAGCAATGCCGAACTGTACAACACCGTCTTCAAGAAACTGCTGGACATCGGCGATTTCGTCGGCATCCAGGGCTTTGTCTTCCGCACGCAGATGGGGGAAATCTCCGTTCACGCCCAAACGCTGACCGTGCTGTCGAAGTCCCTGCGTCCGTTGCCGGTTGTCAAGGAGAAAGACGGCGTCGTGTACGACGGCTTCACCGACCCGGAACTGCGTTACCGCCAGCGGTACGTAGACCTGGTGGTGAACGGCGACGTGAAGGAGATCTTCCTCAAGCGCACGAAAATCTTCAACTCCATGCGTTCCTTCTTCAATGAAAGAGGATACACCGAAGTCGATACGCCCGTCCTGCAAACGATTCCCGGAGGCGCCGCCGCACGCCCGTTCACCACGCATCACAATGCGCTGGATATACCGCTGTACCTGCGGATTGCCAACGAACTCTACCTGAAACGGCTCATTGTCGGCGGCTTTGAAGGCGTCTACGAGTTTAGCCGCAACTTCCGCAACGAGGGCATGGATCGCACGCACAACCCGGAATTTACGTGCATGGAAATCTATGTGGCCTACAAGGACTACCGGTGGATGATGGATTTTACCGAACAGATGCTCGAACGGATCTGCATGGACGTACTCGGCGACACGAAGGTGAAAACCGGCGACCGGGAGATTGATTTCAAACCGCCCTACCGGCGGGTGACGATGATTGACGCCATCCGGGAACATACGGGTGTCGACATCGCCGGCATGGAGGAAAACGAACTGCACGGCGTATGCGACCGGCTCGGCGTGGAACACGACCGGACGATGGGCAAGGGCAAGCTGATCGACGCCATCTTCGGCGACAAGTGCGAACATGCGTATATCCAGCCGACGTTCATCACCGACTATCCCGTCGAGATGAGTCCGCTCACCAAGCGCCACCGGAATCATCCCGAACTGACGGAACGGTTCGAGTTGATGGTCAACGGCAAGGAAATAGCCAATGCCTACTCGGAACTGAACGATCCCGTCGACCAGCGCAAACGCTTCGAAGAACAGTTGCGCCTGTCGGAAAAGGGGGACGACGAGGCGATGTACATCGACGAGGATTTCCTCAGAGCGCTGGAATACGGAATGCCTCCCACGAGCGGCATGGGCATCGGCATGGATCGCCTGACGATGTTTCTGACCGGACGGGAAAGTATTCAGGAGGTGCTGCTCTTCCCGCAGATGCGTCCGGAGAAGGCGACCCGGAAAGACGCGCCGGAGAAGTATGCGGCGCACGGCATCGGCGAGGCCTGGGCGCCCGTGTTGCAAAAAGCCGGCTATGCCACCGTCGAATCGCTCTCCGGCGCCAACCCGCAGCTGGTACGGCAGGCGCTTTTCGATCTCAACAGGAAGTACGGGCTGGGACTGGAAAATCCCGCCGCCCGGGAAGTGGAAAACTGGATACGGTCTGTAACAGACAGCACGGCCGTCCGATAACCGAATCATTTAAATAGAAAACAAAAGTATGAATACAATTCGATTAAATATTGACAAGGCGTTGAACGCCGTCACACGGGAACAGTTCCGTGCGCTTGAAGCGCCGGTGAAAAGGGGTATGGAAGCGCTGCACGACGGAAGCGGTGCGGGAAGCGATTTTCTGGGCTGGCTGCATCTTCCGTCTTCCATCACGGAGGCCGAACTGAAGGCCGTTGAAGACACGGCGGCCATCCTGCGCGCCAGATGCGAAGTCGTGGTCGTGGTCGGCATCGGCGGCAGCTACCTGGGGACAAAGGCCGTGACCGAAGCGCTGAACAGCAGTTTCGACTGGCTGCAGGGCGAACGCGCGAATCCCCTTCTGCTCCATGCCGGGCACAACATCGGCGAGGATTATCTCTACGAACTGACCGGACTGCTGAAAGGAAAATCCTTCGGAATCGTCAACATTTCAAAATCCGGCACCACCACCGAGCCGGCGCTGGCATTCCGTATCCTGAAGAAACAGCTCGAGGAGGCCGTCGGCAAGGAAGAAGCCCGACACCGCATCGTAGCCGTCACCGACCGGACGCGCGGCGCCCTCCGCACGCTGGCTGTGCAGGAGGGATACCGGACATTCGCCATTCCCGACAATGTCGGCGGACGATTCTCCGTACTCACGCCGGTGGGACTGCTGCCCGTCGCCGTCGCCGGACTGGACATCCGCCAGCTGGTAGCCGGCGCAGCGTCGATCGAAAAACGGACAGGCCCCGAAACGCCTTTCGACGAAAACATCGCCGCGCTCTACGCCGCCGTGCGGAACGCCCTGTATGCATCCGGAAAGAAAATCGAAATCCTGGCCAGCTTCCATCCCAAACTGCACTACATCGGCGAATGGTGGAAGCAACTCTACGGCGAAAGCGAAGGCAAGGACAACAAGGGCATTTTCCCCGCCGCGGTCGATTTCACCACCGACCTTCATTCCATGGGACAATGGATTCAGGACGGCGAGCGCAGCATTTTCGAGACCGTGATTTCGGTAGAAACACCGGATCACGAGCTGCTCGTTCCCGCGGACGAAGCCGATCTGGACGGGCTGAATTTCCTTGCCGGCAAACGGGTGGATGAAGTCAACAGGATGGCCGGACTTGGCACGCAGCTGGCGCACATGGACGGCGGCGTGCCGAATATACAAATCACCCTGCCCCGGGTCAACGCCTGGTACATCGGTCAGTTGTTCTATTTCTTTGAAAAAGCTTGCGGCATCAGCGGCTACGTATCGGGCGTCAATCCGTTCGACCAGCCCGGCGTGGAGGCGTACAAAAAGAACATGTTCGCCCTGCTGAACAAACCCGGCTACGAAAAAGAAAGCGAAGCCCTCAAGGCAAGACTGTAAAATTCAAAGATTCAAAGATTCAAAGATTCGTTTCACGCGGATGAAAGGGATTTCGACGCAGATGCCGCAGAATTTAAAATTCAAGGATTCAAAAATTCAAGGATTCAAAGCCTTTGTTTCTGCAAAGGCGCTGACTTGTTGAATTGAAAATCGCGCATTGAGCATTGTAACCTTTCCCTGTATCGGGGAAATGGGAGTTTGTCTTATCGAAAGAAACACTTTATATACTGTGCACGGATATGGTTTTGTGCATTGCGCCTGTCCCGTCAGGGACAAAATGTCGGTAGAAAAAAGAATGCTGCAATATCCGGCGGAATCCCGTAAGGGATGTTATGCAGGTCATATCACACATGCCATCCCTACGGGATTTTGGGGGGTAACATGCAATTTTCTACCGGCATCCTGTCCCCAGCGGGACAGATGCGGTGTACAAAACCTTGCCGCATGAAGTATAAAACGACTGAAATAGCGAAGTATTATGAAAGTAAAATATGATAGAGAGCAAGACATCCTTTCTGTTATTTTCAGTGACGGGATCGTCTTTGAAAGTGATGAAGAGAAAAAAGGAGTCATACTGGATTATTCTGCGGATGGCCGGATCGTTGCCATCGAAGTCCTGAATGCCTCCACACAGGCGGAAAATCCAACCAAAGTGGAATATGAAGTTTCATAACTCCCGTTGCAGACAGGCATGAAACGACGGAGGCACGAAGAAATACATCTCCGCGCCTCCGCACACTGCGAATTTTTGAATCTTTGAATCTTTGAATCTTTGAATTTTAAAATCGGACGGAGGCACGGAGAAATACATCTCCGCGCCTCCGCACACTGCGAATCTTTGAATCTTTGAATTTTTGAATTTTTCAAACGATGTAAAACGTGGTTGTATGCGAGCCGGTGTATTTCCCCTTGCCGTGGCTGGTGACGGTGCCTTCGCCCGCGTTGATGTTGTTGCCGTACGTCACGTTGTAGTCCTTGCCCAGTTCCAGCGGCACGTCTTCGTAGAAGAGTTTGATGGGGGGCGTCAGCGGCAGACCGGTACGGGTCTGCGGTTCAATTGGCTCGGTAACGGCATGCCTGAGGTCCTTCTTCGCATGCGGAGCGTACGTGTGACGCAGCACGTCGATGCTGTAAAACAGCTGTTCCAGCAGCGGCGACGGCAGGGCAACAAGCAGCTGCTCGGTCACGGTGCAGAAACCCTCGTAGTCCCTGACCACCGTTTCCTTCATCTTCGTGGCGGCAGGCAACGGCGCTTCAGCCGCTTCCTCGGCCACCCGCTCGTCGTAGAGCGCGTTCAGTTCGGCGTTCACGCCCGACAGTTCTTCCCACACGCCCCCCAGTCCCAGCGTGCCCAGGGCAGCCTGCAGCGTCTGGTTCCCGTTCACGCGCAGGAACAGTTCGCCGAGCTGCGCCAGCTGGCTGGCCATCGGTTCCGCCGTCACCTTCCAGAACGGTTTGAGCGCATGCACCAGCGCCGACCCCGCGGCGGCAGTCGTCGCATTGCTGCTCTTTTCGGCCGCCGTCGACGTCCGCTTCACATCGGAATAGAGGGCGCCGACCCGTTTGTCCAGCACATGGATATGCGACGTCAAGACGTTTTTGCGCGAACGGTTCATGAGCGACTTCAACAGGCCGGTATTCGTCTGCAACGAATTGAACCGCACCTGCAGCAGCTGGTTTTCTATCGAAGACACCATCGGCCCCGCGACGTCGACCGTTTCAGTACACAAGCCCGCAAGATTGTCGAGCTTCAAGTTGGATACGTAAACCGGAAAAAATTTCTTCGTTTCCATAGTTTCTGTTTTTAAATATTGATATAATGTTATTGTTGATAATGATTGATACTAATGTTACTGTTGATAATGCAATTCATGCCGTTTTCGCTTTCCGCCATTGCGGGAAGCCTGTTTTCAATCGAAAATGCCCGTCTAAAATTTTTAGAAGCCTGTTTCCGGTCGAAAATGCCCGTCTAAAATTTTTAGAAGCCTGTTTTCA
>JAITQL010000093.1 GCA_031288935.1 Tannerella sp. | reverse complement strand
CTTCCGAACCCCTTTCAATATCCCCTGAATGTGAACAAAACATAGAGTGGGGGGGTATGTAAATGTGTTTTCACTAAAAAAATGTGGTTGCGGACGCAAAGCGTCGCGAAAAAAACTTTTTTCAATCAGCCCGCGCAACGTGCGGGAGCATTTCGAAACTTTTCAAAGTTTTCCCGCAGCGTGCAGGAGCGCTTCGAAACTTTTCAAAACCTTCCCGCAGCGTGCAGGAACACTTCGAAACTTTTCAAAGTCTTCCCGCAGCGTGCAGGAGCGCTTCGAAACTTTTCAAAGTCTTCCCGCAGCGTGCAGGAACACTTCGAAACTTTTCAAAGTCTTCCCGCAGCGTGCAGGAACACTTCGAAACTTTTCGAAGCCTTCCCGCAGCGTGCAGGAACTCTTTTACACTTTTCAGACACCTGCCGCTACAAACGCGAAGCGCGCAACGATTCTATTTTCATTGATCAAAAAAGAATCAAAATTTTTATTCACGGTTAACACAGGACTTCTGAAAGGAATTGAGAATGGAGAATTGAGAATGAAGAATGATGAAATGCCGTCTTCATTCTCAATTTTCAATTCTCAATTCTCCATTCATCCCGTCGGGGATGGGAGTTCGGTAGCAAGCAGCTGTGCCGACCCCCCTGCGTCCCGTACGGGATGCAACGCGCACCGGCTGTTTCTACCGAACTCCCATTCCTCACGGAATAACGGCGCCGTGGAATCCGCCCAACCTTGCAGAGACGTTGCACGCAACGTCTCTACTGCCCGTCCGGCCTTTGCGGAGGGACGCGGAATCCGCGCAAAACAAAAGAAATAATGAATTTTCAATTATAAATAAGCAATGTATTAATAGTAAAACAAAGATGAGTATGAAAAAGAATTTTACCGGACGATCTCGCTGTCCCGATAGGGGGACAGTGCAAATGAACGCCGTCGGAATGCGGACGATCCTGCTGACGGCCATGCTGTTTTTCCCGCTCCTTGCCGCGCCGCTGCACGTGGCGGCGCAGGAGGCCGGAAATGCCAAGTCGGCAGTCGGTTTTCATGTGTATTTCGGCAACTTCCCCAAGACCCATACGGGACGGGTGGGAAATGTGGTGGAACCGACTGTTCCCTATGTATTGAAACCCAACACCAGGAATCTGGACGATCAACTGAAACCGTATACCGGCTATTTTTTAGTGGAACCCGTCAACTGGCGCGTGCTGGCCGAAGATGCGGAAGGCATTTTGCTGCTGTCGGAGCATACAATTGCCAACTGGGCGTATCACACGCCGGGCGGCACGGTCACCTGGGGCGCCTCCTCGATGCGGGATTCGCTGGAAACCCGCTTCCTGCTGGGCAGTACGTCCCATGGCGGCGTAAAGGACTTCTTTACGCCGCTTGAACGGGCGGCGGTAACGTATTCCTCCCTGCAAAATCCAAGTTCGGTAAAGGACGTGGACGGGATCACCACAAGCGACAGGGTATTCCTGCCGGCGGCAGCGGACACGATCCTCATTCCCCTGGCGGCCGACCGGATTGCCACCAATACGGTCTATGCGGCCTCCTACACCAACACGTCGAATGTAAACGAGCCGGAAACCTGGCTGCTGCGCACGCACGGCGCCAGTTTTTTTCCGGGACTGGCCATGACGGTGAGGGAAGAAAGCGGATACGTTAACACGATCGGCGAATCGAACCTGAGTTCCCTGCCGGTCCGTCCGGCGCTCCGGCTCTCCAAGGACAAGTTCGTTCTGGTTTCCGATACGAAACAGGGCGTCGGTATGCGGAACCCCCCGCTCTCCGCTACCCCGGACACCCTGAAACTGACGCTCGTCGACGCGGGCAATCTCCTGCTGGATTTGACCGTCGACGTGAATACCGGCGACTACAGGGCGGTGGTTACGGGCAACGACCTGAATCTGACGTACAGCGTTGTCAACGGAGGGACGGACAACTTCCTTTCCGTCCTGGTGGAAGAACTGGGCGGCGCGGCCGTTTATTACAGCAAGCTGGCGGCATTGCCGGGGGCCTCTTCCGGTACGGTTACCGTGCCGTTTAATGCCGCATCCTTAACTTCCGGCACCTACACGGTGAAACTGTTCCACGAACAGGTCAATGCGTCGCTTTCGGAACCGGACATAGCCGGTCAGCCGGCGGTCTTCACGGTGGGAATCGCCGGTACGCCCGCGTCTGCGGCCATTCTCACGCACGAAGGAACAGACGACAACCTGTCCGACGGATGGGTGGGCATTGCCTATGACGATACCGTCCATTTTGCCGGCGACCCGTCGCCTTCCGTCTCGCTTCTCAGCGGGACACTGCCTCCGGGACTGGTACTGGAAACAAGCGGCCGGCTGCGCGGCACCCCCTCGACTGCGTCGTCGTACACCTTTACGGTGCAGGCCAACAATGGAGAGCTGGATACCGAAACCTATACGGTGGTCATCATTCCCACTTCGCCTCCGGATATTGTCAGTCCGCTGGGGGGCCTGATCGACTCCTGCCTGCGCAACGTCCCCTACGACACGGTGATCGTGGCTAACGGAGAACCCAAACCGACGTTTTCCATTGTCCTCGGCGGTCTGCCGGCCGGACTTTCGCTCGACCAGACGACCGGAGTTATTTCCGGGACGCCGACGAATGAAGAAACGATGAGCTTTACCGTCCGTGCGACCAATCCGTTCGGAATGGACGACAGCACCTACGTGCTCAAGGTGAAGCTGCTGAACAATCCGGTAGCGCCTCAGTTCGTCACCAAGGCATTGCCCCGGGCGGAGGCCGAAACGCCCTACTCGTTCCGGATACTGGCTTCGGGAGAACCGATGCCCAATATCATCGGGCTGTCGGGATTGCCGTCCGGTTTTTTGATCGACCCCGGCACCGGCTATCTTGACGGAACGCCCTCCGTGACCTCGCCCGCGGGTTCGCCCTATTCGGTGCTGATTCGCCTGCAAAGCTCGTCGGGAACAAAGGATTCGACCTTCCTGTTTTACATCGACCCTGTTTTACATGCGCCGAAACTGACGCTGACGCCTCCGCTGACGGCGCCGGCCAGCGTGGGCAGCGATCCGTTCAACATCACCGCCACGTTCGACGAGCCGGTCTCCGGCCTGACGGCCGCGGACATTGACGTGATCGGCGCTACGGGCACGGTGTCCGGCGTGCGAATGGGAGGTACGCCCACAGCCACCGTTCCGGTGCGTTCCACCATCTGGACGTTCGACGTGACGGCCAGTCCGGCCAACGCCAACGGGACGGCGATCAGGGCCTATGTCCGGCCGAACGCCGCGCTCGGCGCGAATAACGTCCGCACGAAGATGGAATCCGATACGGTGACAGTCACCTACTTTTTCGACCGGCCGACCGTCAACTTCGGGGTTGCCGACGGGACGATGTATTTCGACGATCCGAACAGCTTCACGTTCGATATTGTGCCCAACGGAACGGGTGCGCTTGCAATCGCCCCGTATGTGGACGGCCAGCCCCTGAACGACACGAACATCGACGGCGCCATCGAAATCCTGCGCAACGGCGATCTCTTTACCGACTGGGACGCCAGCGTCAGCGGCGTGACCCTTACCGGCGCGACCGTAACGGTTGAAGGCGTCTTCGGA
>JAITQL010000017.1 GCA_031288935.1 Tannerella sp. | reverse complement strand
GTCAATCAACTGGTATGGATGCTCCGGCAGACGATCCGCGACACCAAGCCCTGGGTGCGCTTCGGCCTCAGTCCCTTCGGCATCTACCGCAACAGGGGCAAAGGGAAAAGGGGCAGCCGGACGAACGGTCTGCAAAACTACGACGACCTGTATGCCGACGTCCTTCTGTGGATGAAAAAGGGATGGATCGACTACTGCGCCCCGCAACTGTACTGGGAGATCGGTCATCCGCTGGCCGACTACGGGACGCTGATCAAGTGGTGGAACGGACAGACAGGCGCTGTGCCCCTGTACATCGGTCAGGACGTGGCGCGCACGATGAAGGCCGGCCAGCTGGATGAAAAAATGCGGCAGTCGCGCCTGGAGAAGCGGGTACGGGGAAACATTTTCTGGCCGGCCAACGAACTGCTTTGGAACAAGGGCGGCGTGGCCGACAGCCTGCGCCGGTTCTATCACCGTTATCCGGCCTTGATTCCGGCCTATACGGAACTGCACGACCGGAAGCCGGACGGGGTGCAGCGGCTGCGTGTGGAGCAGACCGGCCAGGGACGGCGCCTGCGGTGGGACGTCAAGCCGCAGCAAGGCCTGCCGGACGAGCCGGTTTATTTTGTGGTCTACCGTTTTCGCAAGCAGGAAAAAGTAAACCTCGAACGGGCAAGCGCCATCTACGCCATCACCCGCAACCCGTTTTGCGCCATTCCGGCCGGCAACACGCCCTATTGCTATGCCGTCACCGCCGTAGACCGTTTCCACAACGAAAGCGCTGCGCGTAAAATGCGCGTCAAATAAGTCTTTACCTGCGCAGAAATAACCGTTTCCTGTATAAAAACAGAGGATTCCTGCGCAGGAATGCACCGTTCCTGCGTAGAAACGGAGGATTCTTGTGCAGGAATGCACCGTTCTTGCGTAGAAACACACCGTTCCTGTGTAGAAACGGAGGATTCCTGCGCAGAAATACACCATTCCTGCGTAGAAACGGAGGATTCCTGCGCAGGAATACACCATTCCTGTGTAGAAACGGAGGATTCCTGCGTAGAAATACACTGTTTTTGCGTAGAAACGAAAGATTTCTGCGTAGAAATGCACCGTTCCCGCGCAGAAAAATAATTCTTTCGGCATATAAGATTTGATCCGTTCTCCCGTTATAGAAAAAGAAAAAAACCGTTTACCAAAAGGAAATCGAAGCAAAAGAAGTATGTATGATGCGGGTACTGTTAGTAAATAAGTTTTATTATCCACGAGGAGGCGATTGCGTGGCTGTTCTGGCAACGGAGCGGTTGTTGAAGCTCAAAGGCCACGCGGTTGCCCTGTTCAGCATGAAGTATGGCGACAACCTGTCTACGCCGTGGGAAACGTATTTCCCGGAAGAAGTATCCTTTTCGGATGCGTCGCTCTCCGGCAGGCTAAAGGCTGCGATGCGGGTCTTTGGCGCCCGCGACGTGGCGGCGCGTTTCACCCGCCTGCTGAACGACTTCCGGCCCGATGTGGTGCACCTGCACAATATCCATTCCTATCTTTCGCCGGTAGTGGCGCAAATCGCCCGGCGGAAAGGCATCCGCGTCGTCTGGACGATGCACGACTACAAGCTGATCTGTCCCGCGTATGCCTGTCTGCGCGGCGGAAAACCCTGCGAAGCCTGTTTCGCACGCAAATCCAGCGTATTCAAGTACCGCTGCATGAAAAACAGCCGGGCGGCAAGTCTGCTGGCCTGGATGGAGGCGGCATACTGGAACGGGAAAAAGCTGGAACGGCTGACAGACCGCTTCATCAGCCCCAGTCTCTTCCTGAAGGAAAAGATGGTTGCCGCCGGTTTCCGTCCGCAGCAGATCGAGGTCTTGCCCAACTTCATGCCCCGGTCGCCTGCGCCGCCGACGGAGAAAGAGGACTATTACTGCTACACGGGTCGTCTGTCCGGCGAAAAAGGCGTGGACACGCTGCTGGCGGCTGCCGGCAACCTGCCGTATCCGTTGAAAGTCGTCGGAGGGGGCGCCCTGCTGAACAGTTTCAGGAAAGAATATCCGCAAGCCCGGATCGAGTTTCTCGGACAACTGCCGTCCGAAGAACTGTTCCCGATCGTGCAGAAGGCGCGCTTTCTGGTCATGCCCTCCGTGTGGTACGAAAACAACCCGTTCAGCGTGATCGAGGCGCTCTGCCTGGGTACGCCGGTGCTCGGCGCACGGATTGGCGGCCTGCCGGAGCTGATCGACACGGCAACGAACGGCGAACTGTTTACACCCGGAAACGCCGGCGAACTGGAGACGAAAATCGCGGACTGTTTCCGGCGATTCTCCGGTCACGCATACGATTTCGGGAAAATCGCGGCAGAGGCACAAAATAAATTTTCGTCTGAAACGTTTTATAAAAAACTGATTCGAACGTATGGGAATTAACCTTCGCAAACCGACCGATATGTGCATCATCACAACCTACCGTTGTCCGATGCAGTGTAAAATGTGCAATATCTGGAAGCACCCTACCCTGGCGGACAGGGAAATCAAGCCGGCGGAGCTGGAAATGCTGCCTGACGTCCGGTTTGTCAATATCACGGGCGGCGAGCCGTTCGTCCGCAAAGACCTGGCGGATATGGTAGCCGTCCTGTTCCGGAAAGCTCCGCGGGTAGTCATCTCCACATCCGGGTGGTACGAAGACCGGATCATCCGCCTGGCGCGGCAATATCCGAAAATCGGCATCCGCATCAGTATCGAAGGCCTGTCGCAGAAAAACGACTGCTTGCGCGGGCGTCCCGGAGGGTTCGACAAAGGCTTGCAGACGCTGCTCCGGCTCAGGGAAATGGGCTTGAAAGACATCGGATTCGGCTGTACCGTCAGCAATCACAATTCGGCCGACATGCTTTCGCTCTACCGGCTTTCGCAAAGCCTGGGGATGGAATTTGCCACGGCAGCGTTTCACAACTCCTCCTATTTCCACAAGAACGACAATCAGATCACCAACCGGGAAGAAGTCATAGCCGATTTCGAGAAGCTGATCGCCATGCAGCTGAAGGAAAAACATCCCAAGTCGTGGATGCGCGCCTTTTTCAACAACGGCCTGATCAACTACATCGAAGGCAACCGCCGGATGCTTCCCTGCGAAGCGGGACTGGTCAACTTCTTTGTAGACCCCTACGGCGAGGTGTATCCCTGCAACGGACTGGAAGAGCGTTTCTGGATGGAAAGCATGGGAAATATCCGCCAGGCATCTTCCTTCCGGGAGATATGGGAGAGCGAGCAGGCGCAAAAAGTGCGGGAAAAGGTACGCCACTGTCCGAAAAACTGCTGGATGGTCGGGACGGCAGCCCCGGTGATGAAGAAATACATCCGTCACCCGGTGCAGTGGGTGGTGAAGAACAAAATCAAAAGCCTGCTGCATCAGCCGCTCTGCCTGGAACGCCGCTGGTATGACGTGGGACAGGATCCGGAACAGGGAAATCTGAAGGCATGAAAGTCGTTGTCACAGGACTGAGAGGTTTTCCGAACATGCAGGGCGGCGTGGAAACGCACTGCGAGGAACTGTATCCCCGGCTGGCGGCGCTGGGATGCGACGTCACGGTGATCCGCCGCAAACCCTTTGTACGGGAAATCCCGCCGCTGACGTCCTGCAGGGGCGTCAAGTTCCGCGATCTTTCCACAACGCGGCGCATGGGCGCCGAGGCGCTGCTCCATACCTTCCGGAGTGTATGGTACGCCTTCCGCCACCGGGCGGACATTCTTCACATACACGCCGTCGGCCCGTCCGTAGCCGTTCCGTTTGCAAAGATACTGGGACTGAAAGTCGTTGTGACGCATCACGGGCCGGACTACAACCGTCGCAAATGGGGACGGTTCGCACGCTTTGTGCTGAAGGCCGGCGAATACTTTGCCGCCAGGTGGGCGGATGAAATCATCGTCATCTCCACCGTCATCCGGGATCTGCTTCGGGAGAAATACCGTCGCGAACGGACGCACCTGATATATAACGGCGTGAACAGGCTTGTCCGGGCGGAATCGACCGTCTTTATCCGCAGCCTGGGACTGGCGCCCGGCAAATACCTGCTGGCGGTAGGGCGGTTTGTGGAAGAAAAAAACTTTGACCTGCTGATCCGCGCGTGTGCCGAAGCCGACGGACTGGCTGCATACACGCTGGTGATTGCCGGAGATGCCGACCATCC
>JAITQL010000014.1 GCA_031288935.1 Tannerella sp. | reverse complement strand
CATGTCGACAGAAACTTATTTCAGCCTGCTGAAGCGCGTCACGGACACGATCACGATCCCCTTCCAGGGCGAACCGCTCTCCGGCCTGCAAGTGATGGGCGTGCTGGAAACGCGCGTGCTGGACTTTGAACGCCTGATCATTCTGTCGGTCAACGAAAACCTGTTTCCCGCAAAACAAACCCTCAATACGTTTATCCCCTACAACCTGCGCCGGGGCTTCGGACTGCCCGTGCAGGAACACCAGGACAGCCTCTGGGCCTACCATTTCTACCGGCTGATTGCGCGGGCAAAGCGCGTTACCCTCCTCTACGACACCCGCACGGAAGGCCTGCAAACGGGCGAAGTCAGCCGCTTTGTACGCCAGCTGAAATATCACTACGGCGTGCCGGTCAGGGAAAAACTGACGGTATACCACATCCGCTCCTCCCGTCCCTCGGCGCTGCAAGTTGAAAAGACGGACGAAGTGCAGCGCAAACTGTCGGCTTACCTGCGGGGGGAGGGCACGAAAGCCCTTTCCGCCAGCGCGCTCAATACGTACCTGGACTGTCCGCTGAAGTTCTACTTCGCTTCGGTGGAAGAGCTGAGAGAGGAGGACGAGGTGTCGGAAAACGTCGAGAGCAGTCTGTTCGGAAGCATGTTGCACAGGGTGATGGAGTGTTTGTACCAGCCTTTCTGCGGGGCGCAGGTGACGGCCGATCTGCTGAAGCTGGCCGCCGGGGAAACCGGCCTGACCGCGCTGATACAGGCTGCGTTTGCGGAATTGTTTTTCCATTCGGACAAAATACGGCCTTTGAGCGGACAGAATTACCTGACGGGCGAGCTGATCCGCAAATACGTCCTGAAAATACTGGAACGCGACCGGCAATTGACGCCTTTCCGCTACATCCGGTCGGAAAAGAAAATGCAAACCTGCTGCACGCTGACCAACGGACAGGCGGTGCGGTTGAAGGGTTTCATCGACCGCCTGGACGAAGTCAACGGCATCATCCGGATCGTGGACTACAAGACGGGGATCCGCAAGTCGCTTGATTTCAAAGCCATCGAAAGCCTTTTCGACCCGGCCGATCCGAAACGGCAGGCCGCCGTCATGCAAGTATTCACCTATGCGTGGATGTATGGCGAAACGGAGGGCATCATGCCGCTGCAACCGGTCGTATACTATATGCGCGACCTTTTCTCCGGCGATTTTAACCCCGCCATCCATATCGGCAAGGAGAAAGAACAGGTGACCGACTTCACGGCATACCGCCAGACATTCGAGCAGAGTTTGCGGGCGTGCCTGGACGAACTGTTCCGTCCCGACCTGCCGTTTACGCAAACGTCGCACGGCAGGGTGTGCACGTATTGCCCCTTCGCCGGCATCTGCGGAACCTGACGCCCGTCCGCAGAGGGAGGCCTCTCTGTGAGGCATGATCGCGTTTCGCACCGGCCTCGCCAATCCGTTCCGTCGCTCCCGTTTGATTTCAGGGATGAAAGCCTCTGTGTTTCTCCGTGTTTTCTCCGTGTCTCTCCGTGTAACCAAACATTTATTACACGGAGAGACACGGAGCAGGCACAGAGAAACACGGAGAAACACGGAGACTGTACATTTCCCGACTTCGGCAATGCGACACCCAAGTGACGAAGTCAGGAGAGGTGAAACCTCTGCGGGATGGTTTGCCTGTTATTATAACCTGTTTATTTTTCATCCCTTAAACAGTTCATGCAATTGGAACCCTCCCGGTAGCCCGGAACGGGTTTTTCAGTACGTCTGTACAGTCTCCGGCGTTCCGGGAAAAGGCTTGCAGCGCTTCCGGGAGGTTTCCGGAAGACCGGAAGGCGGTTTGCAGGCCTGTTTTGCTCCTTCCGGAGTTCCGGAAAGATGTTTGCAGACCTGCATTGCGCTTTCCGGAAGACCGGAAAGCGGTTTGCTTAACTGCAATTAACCTTCCGGGACACCGGAAAGCGGTTTGCTTAACTGCAATTAACCTTCCGGGACACCGGAAAGGTGTTTGCTTGACTGCAATTAACTTTCCGGGACACCGGAAGGGTGTTTGCTTAACTGCGGTTCACTTTTGTATATGCACCTCCAGCCTGTGATTGTATACAAACCGAAGAAACATTTTTCACGGATAACCGTCCTGGACAGGGGCGAAAAGTATCTGCCTGAAAAGTCCCCCGTTTCCGGCGCCAGCCTTGCCGTAGACAGTCAAGGCAACGCCTCCCGGTCGGTTGGGCAGTTGTCCGTATCCGTTCGGATAGCGGGAAAAATTCATGGAAGAATGGTACGGGTATATTATATTTGCACTACATTTGCCCTTGTTTTCAGGCTTTCAGCATGGCCGTCGAAACGCTGCTGCGGAAAGCATGAAACAGGGTCGGGTAGAAATAATATGAAACTGTACATTAACAGAATTATCATGCTGGAAAAAAATTATTACGGAAATTCGCTTCAGGACTGGGGCATCTCCCTGCTGATTATTGCCGGGGGCGTCGTTTTGTGTCAAATCATTTTGCTGGTAAACCGGATGGTCATTCAGCGCATCACGAAAAGGAGTAAAATCCGGTACGACGCTATTTTCTTCAAGACGGTCGAGAAACCGGTTTTGTGGAGCATCCTGCTGGCTGCCGGCTGGGTTGCGTGCAAGCGGCTGGAGATGGACGGAAGCCTGCGCGTCTTCCTGATGCAATCCTGCCGGGTGCTGGCCGTCTTGAACGTGACGTGGTTTATTGCACGTTTTGCCGTTGCCGTGGTGGAAGAATCCCTTTTCCGCGGAAAAAAAACGCGGCAAAAGGAAACGCTCGTCCACCCGCATTTGTTTCCCCTGGTCAGGCGCACGCTGTTGATTCTCATCTGGGTGATCGGCGGCGTAACCGCTCTCGGCGAGGCGGGCATCAAGGTCGGATCGCTCTGGGGAACGCTCGGTATCGGCGGGATCGCCCTGGCGCTGGCTGCGCAGGACACGGTCAAGAACATACTGGGCGGCGTGACGATTTTCATCGACCGGCCGTTCCGCATCGGCGATGTCATTCTGTTTGACGCTGTCGAAGGGACGGTGGAAGACATTGGCCTTCGGAGCACGCGCATCCGGACGTATGACAAACGTCTGGTCGTGATCCCGAACTACAAGCTGACGGATGTCTCGGTAATGAATATCACCTCCGAACCGGCACGCCGGGTGGTTGTCACCCTGGGGCTAACGTATGACACGCGCTACGAACAGATGAAGAATGCCCTGACACTGCTCGGGCACATCCCGCAGACCGTTCCCGAAGTGAATGAGAAAGACCTGGCGGCTACGTTTTCGGAATATGGCGACTCGGCGCTTCAGATCACCTTTATCTACTTCATCCGCAAGCAGGCGGATATTCGCGAGACGATCTCGAACGTGAACTTTGAAATCCTCCGCAGCTTCGGCGAAGCCGGACTGAATTTTGCCTTCCCGACGCAAACGGTCTACCTGGAAGGAAACAGGAAGGAAACAGGCGTGTAATTGCCCGTAAGAACGGGACTGTCATGCCTGATTCCAGGCTTTTATTTGTTGCAATGGAATAATCTTTGTAATTTTGTCAGGTAAACTGAAAAAATTACCGACGCCTATGTTGATGACAAAAGAGATACAGCAAATCAAGCAGCGTTTTGGGATTATAGGAAACAATCCCGGATTGAACAGGGCGATAGATGTCGCCCTTCAGGTTGCGCCTACCGACCTGTCCGTGCTTATCACGGGCGAGAGCGGAGTGGGGAAGGAAGTCTTCCCGCAAATCATTCACCAGAACAGTTTGCGCAAACACGGGTCATATATTGCAGTCAACTGCGGAGCCATTCCGGAAGGCACCATTGATTCCGAACTGTTTGGACACGAGAAAGGCTCTTTCACCGGCGCCTTGGCCGACCGGAAGGGCTATTTCGAGGTGGCAGACGGCGGAACGATCTTCCTGGACGAGGTGGGGGAATTGCCCACCCCGACGCAGGCACGCCTGCTTCGCGTGCTCGAAAGCGGTGAATTTATCAAGGTGGGATCCTCGAAAGTACAAAAGATCAACGTGCGGATCGTAGCGGCTACGAATGTCAACCTGCGCGAAGCCGTCATCCAGCAGAAATTCCGCGAAGACCTTTTTTACCGCCTCAGCACCGTGCCGATAGAGATTCCCCCGTTGCGGGAACGTGCCGAAGACGTGCAACTGCTGTTCCGCAAATTCGCAAGCGACTGCGCGGAGAAATATCACATGCCGGCGATCCATCTGGATGACGATGCCCGCGAGTTGCTGCTCAGTTACCGCTGGCCGGGAAACGTGCGCGAACTGAAAAACGTAACCGAACGGATTTCCGTGATCGAGCGTGAAAGAACCATCACGGTAACCGAACTGCGCCTCTATCTGCCCAACCTGGACATGGAAAAACTGCCCGCGCTGGTCAACAAGGAAAATGAACAGAAAATGTTCAACAACGAACGGGAAATACTCTATCAGGTGCTTTTCGACATGAAAAAGGATATGACAGACCTGAAGAAACTGGTGCATGAAATCATGAACGGCAACATGCAGATGCCTGTGATGAATGAAGAAGAAGACTACGGCCGTCCGTTGCGGTCGATGTCGTCGATTCGGGAAATCGAAACGGTAGAAGAATCGCTGGCGCTGGACGACGTGGAAAAGGGGATGATACGGAAAGCGCTGGAGAAACATAACGGACGCCGGAGAAATGCCGCCGCCGAACTGAAAATATCGGAACGCACGCTGTACCGGAAAATCAAGGAATATGGACTGGAATAAACTGCGGCGGAAAAAAATTGCATGGGCGTTCCTTCTCCTTGCGGGGATGGTTTCCTGCTCGATATCCTACAAGTTCAATGGCGCATCCATTGATTATACACAAGTGAAATCCATTTCCATCAGCGACTTCCCCAATATGGCGCCTCTGGTATACCCGCCGTTGGCGCAGCGGTTTACCGACGACTTGAAAGACAAGTACATTCGTCAAACACGCTTGCAAGTGCTTCGCGAAAACGGAACGCTCGATTTGGAAGGAGAGATTACCGGCTATGAACTCACGCCGCAGGCCGTGAAAGAAGATGCCTACGCTTCCATGACCCGTCTGACGATTACCGTGCGGGCACGCTATACGAACAAAGTCAATCCCGACGAAGATTTCGAACAGAATTTTTCGGCCTACCGGGAATTTTCCAATACCAGTACGATTGACCAGGTGCAGGACGATCTATGCGCCGAACTGATCAAAGAGCTGGTCGACCTGATCTACAACGCAACCGTTGCAAACTGGTAATTATGACTTGTGTGGAACTGTACCGGCTGATGGAGCAGCCGGAGCTGCTCTCGGAAAAGACGGTGTCCGAATTGAGGCAGTTGATGGAAGACTTTCCGTATTTCCCGGTCACACGGATGCTTTACCTGAAAAATCTGGCGAAAACGGAAGACCTCCGGCTGAAAACAGACTTGAAAAAGATGGCCATCCATGTCCCGGACAGGCAGAAGCTGTTTTTGCTGCTCGAAGGCGACCGCTATAAACCGGCAGCGCAGGAACCGGAACCGGAAACAAAAACGGAAGACAGCCGGTTCGAGTTGGTCGAAAAATTCCTGCTGGAGAGCGGGCTTGCCGTCAATCCGTCATCCGCCTCGTCTCCGGTTTATGCCCCCTCTTCGGCCTCCGATTACACCTACTGGCTGCTGTCCGAACATTCGCAGACGGATAACGAAGGCGTAGCGCTGCATCGCCAGGATTTGATCGATTCCTTTCTTGAAAGCGAGGGGATGCGTATCGGACGACGGCTGGTTGCCGCGCCCTCCTCTGAAAGCGGAAAACCGGCAAATGAACCAAATTTAACGGCTTCCGAAGAAACGGAAAGCATCTCCGCGAGTACGCCCTATTTTACTGAAACTTTGGCGCATATCTACATAAAGCAAAAACGTTACAGGAAAGCATTGGAAATAATTAAAAGTTTAAGCTTGAAATATCCGGAAAAAAACATTTACTTTGCAGACCAAATTCGATTTCTTGAAAAATTAATCATTTACACTAAATCATAAAAGTAATGTACGTATTTCTTTCTATCTTAATTTTGATCGCGTCAATATTTCTGATATTGATTGTGTTGGTACAAAATTCCAAAGGAGGAGGTTTAGCTTCCGGCTTTTCGTCCTCAAACCAGTTCATGGGAGTCCGCAAAACAACCGATTTCCTGGAGAAAGCAACCTGGGGATTGGCAGGTACAGTCGTTGTATTAAGCCTTTTCATTACGATCTTTCTTCCCCGTCATGAGGTCAATGCACAACCCAAGTCCGAGATTGAACAACAGGTAAATGAGGCCGTGACCGTGGATCCGAACCTGATGAATCCGAATTTTGGAACTGCCCAGCCCGACGCAACGCCAGCCGCGCCCCAGCAGGAAGAAAACTGACACTTCTTCCCGTTTGCAAGATTTCTTGCCGGCGCCCGGCAATGTTCAACGGCTTTAGCCCGTTGGTAAAAACAAGCTTATCCGGCGGCACACACCGTGTTACAGTAAAATGACACGGGATGTGCTGCTGGATTTTCTATTCCACACTCCTTTATGTGCGCATGGTCAAAATATAAAAGTAACATGTCAATTCGTAAAAAGCAGGATGTATCGAATACTTTTTCTCTGTTTGTTTTCCGGCGCCGGGCTGTGTTTCGTCCAGTTGCTTGTCGCTTTCGTTATGAATCCGTATTTTTGCACCCGATTCACAGTATTTTTTTGTTTTCATGAAGATAAACTTGCTTATAT
>JAITQL010000005.1 GCA_031288935.1 Tannerella sp. | reverse complement strand
TTGTTCGGGGAAGCACGCCCACTGTACGAGGTCAACCAGATGCGTCGTTACATCTACACTGCCTTCGCCCTGTTGTTCCGTGTCGAAAAACCACACGGGACGAATCAGCGGATTGCCCGATACTAGCTTGAAAAAATGGTGCACGCTCACTTTCGTGACGGCAGGGTCTTCAGGCGTACCCGCCTGCTGTTCGCCATACACGGCCGGAATCCTCGAAAAGGCGCGTTGCAGCATCGTTGTGATTTCAAACCGTTCGGTCATGATGTCGTACAGCAGTACGTTGTTCGTCCGGGCGATTTCGAAACATTCCTTCAGTTGGGCGCAGTCTTCCGTATTGATGGCCATCGGTTTGTCGGCAAGCACGTTCAGGCCGGCCGAAACGGCATTCCGGATATAGTCTGTCTTTTTTCCGTTGTTTCCGGCAAGTATTACGACGTTTCCCCTTTTCTCCCGCAGCATCTTTTCCTCACAGTCTGCTCCGGTATAGACTTTTTCATTCCATTGCGTGGGCGATTCGGCGCGTGTATTGTAGGCGGAAATCTTTTTCAGATGTTCGGCCAGGTCTTCGCCTTGGGGTGCATAGACGAAGACGTCGTTGCTTACCTGCGGGTAGGATGTTTTTTGTACCAGCGCCGCATGAAAGTGACCGGGGTCAAGCGTTATCAGCCTGATTTCCGCATCCGGCCGTGTTCTCTGTTTCGTTGTGCACGAAGCTGTCAGGAGCAAGCCTGTCATGATGATATAGCTGTATTTCATGATGTCATTCTCCCTTGTATTTTCCGTATGCGCCTGCGATGTCTGCCTGCTGCGCGCTGCCTGCATGAACGAGCACGCGGTAGCGCAATGCCAGTTTTTCGCCTTTTTTCAGGCGGGTATCCTTTTCATTTGCCGGCCAGAACATTGGCGTGGGCGAGATAAATCCGTAGTCGCGCGTGAACCACGGCGACGGAAACCGGGGATTGGACGGATGCTGCATGAGGGCAATGCCTTCGATGCCTGTTTTACGTGTCCCGTAGCAGTCTATCCACGGAGAGCCGATGCCAAACGTGCCCTTCTCCGTTTCCTTGCCTTCGGCGTTTACCATCGTTCCGCCCTGTCCGACCGACAGGTCCGGGTCTGTCCGCACGCTGAAGAGCGAATGGTTGGTCTTCTCTATCACCACATCCGTCAACATTTCCATTTCGATGTCAAAGTCCAGCTGCCATACCGTTTCCGAAGGTGCCGTAACGGTGATTTTCCGGCGGTCGATGACGGGTGCTTCCGCATCCGGACGTTTCCAGATACATTCGTCTTCAATGACGATGCGTTCTCCCCTGGCTTCAACGATGCGGGCGCCGAGCGAGACAATGCGTCCCCTTTCCAGTCCTTCCTGCCAGTAGTTGCCGCCATTTACGCGGTCGCATCCGAAAAAGAGCGACGAGTGGTGCGGCCAGATGCCGTTGCGCATCGATGTTACACTGCCGCCGGATACCGGTCCGTTGACCGGGAAAAAGAACGGATATTTCTCGTCGTCCTGAAAACGGTAACTTGTGAAAAACTTGTTTCCTACGGTTACGTCTATCCGGTTACCTGTTTTTACAGCCGTAACTACCGGACGTTCGGCTTTTGCTGTCCAGCTGCCGCACAAGAGCAGCGCCATAATAATCGTTTTGTTCATTCCGAATAATTTTTTATAATGTTTATTTACTTGATTTTTACAATCGGGGGATGGGCAAAATCATTCCACAGGCTGTTTGCCTGCGCGGAAGTCATTTGGCCTTCGTATGCCAGTACCCTGTATCGCAACACGTACTGTTTGCCGGCTTCCAGTTCCCAGTCCTTGTTTTTGGTCGGGGCAAAATTGATAAAGGCGTCTCCGCGTCCGCCATTGGCTTTTTCGTCCCATATACGGAGGGGTTCGGGTGCGTTGCGGTTTTCCGGATGCCCCATGAAGAGCAGTCCCGAACGGCCTGTTTTCGTATCTCCGGTGATGTATATCCAGCGGGCGGCTGTTCCGTCGATTTCCTGCCGGGTTTTTCCTTCGGAGGTCATCATTTCGCAGTTGTCTTTTGTCCATTCTGCGGTTGCCCTGTATCCGAAACCGGCATAGCGGTATGCCTGTATCAGGACGGGCAGCGGTGTGGAGGGACGCAGGCGGGATTCGAAATCCCAGAGGAAGAGGTCGGGTATGTTCCATGCGGTAACGTCCCAGTGTTCGTCCATTATTACCTTTTCGCCGTCGGGGGTGAAGATTACGTGTGACAGGGCTGCATCAAACCGGCTGAATACGGCGCCTTGTTCGCTGTCTTTTATGGCTTCGGCGCGTACCGTTCCCTTTTTATCGCCCAGATTCCACAGGTCATAGAGTTTGCCGTCATAGACGATGTGTGTCCAGGGATTCCATATTCCGTAATGGTGATAGTGGTCTTTCGGCTGTATGCCGGTCAGGACGTTGCCGGCCGGCGAGCAGACGGGATGCAGAAAGCCGCTTCGCCTGTAGGCGGCATTTACTCCGGGGGGGGGTTCCGCATGCGGATAATTGTATTGCAAGACTGTCTTTCCGTCTTTTTTCAGCAGCAGCGCCTGTTGCGTGTCTTCGACCTGCATGATGTTGTGCGCGGGTTGCTTTTTTACCTGTCTGGCGATATAGGTACGGACTTCGTTTGCCTTTGTCTGTCCGGAGAGTATCCAGTAGAGGACGGTTTTATTTCCTCTCTGCACTGTCTGGGAGGGGACGCTTGTTTTTTTCTTTCCTTTCTGTTCGCTTAGCTTCCAGCAGGAAGCATCTCCTGCGGCGGGGATTTCTGCCGATACAATGCAGTTGCGGCGGTCGTAGGTGCCGGCGTGCACTGTTAATGCAATCCCGCCTTTCCTGCCTGACAGGCAGAATACTGTCGTGCAGGAAAGCAGCAGGGTTGCAAGTATTGTTTTTAATGTCATGTATATAGCGGGTATTTGTTTAACAAGTCAGGGAATAATTGCCGAATAGAGTTCGCTCCACGGGCCTTTCTGTCCGCGTGTATTTTCCCAGCGGAGGCGGAAGTATACGGTTTTTCCGCGCCGGTCTTCGTCGAAGGTGAAGGTGTGGGGTGAACGGGTACTGAACTCCGAATGTATCAGGTCTTCGGTCGATGCGGGCGGCGTTGCGAGGATGTTCCAGCGTATTTCCGCGCCGTGAACGCCGTCGGGCTTGGCGTGGGACTGGCTGCCTGCGTTGCGGTAGCGCAGTGTGAGTTGCATGATTATCGACGGATCGATAGTGGCTTCGATCTGGGTAGTGGGTTTCGGTTTTGGCGTGGGATTGTCGTCGGGTACGTGCAGGCCGAGGTTGATGCGGTCTTCGTCGGTCACTTCGGGGTTGTAGCGCAGGCACTGGTTTACGAGATCGCGTATGATCCTTTTCAGGTCTCTGGCGTCTTCTTCCCTGTTAAGCCTGTCTGCCTTTCCGGCATTGGCCGATTCTGCTTTGGAATTGGATGTTACGTACTCTCCGTACTTGCCTACTAGCGGTGCGATAGCTGTCGATGTTATGCCGAAACGGTCTAGATTGGCGTTCAAATAGGTTACGAAGTTGCTTCCCCAGCTGAGCAGTGCGGAATACGCCTGCGGGATGTAGTCATTTGTTGTCATTTTGATAATTTTTTAATTGTTATTAATTTAAACTTCCTTTTATAATTTGGCCACAAAGGTAAACATTAAATGTGACATATTCCGGATATGTTCCGGAAATTATTTTTGTGTGTTCGGGAATTTCTCCGGGATATCCGGGAATTTCTCCGGGACGTCGGGGATCTTTCGCCGGTTGTCCGGGATCTTCTCCCGGTTGTCCGGGAACTTTTCCCGGTTGTCCGGGAGTTTTTCCCGGTTGTCCGGGAATGTTGATTTGCTTCCGTTTCATTGGAATTGATAGGGGGGACGGTGCGGTCGTGCAATCATGCTGTTGGCTTCGTCGTCATTCCTGAACCGTTCCTGTACCGGGTCCCAGTAGAGGCGACGGCGGAGTTTCATGGCGATGTGCTGTAGGAGGCAGGCTGAGCACGAGCGGTGTGCTATTTCTGCGGGCGTGATGTTCTTCTTTCCGGTGCGGATGCTTTCGAGCCAGTTGCCGTGGTGGTCGGTGCTGACATAGAGGTGGAGGGCGTCGGCGGAAAGTGGGGAGAGGATTTTCGGGTCGGATGCCTGCAGCGCTTTGGATGTGGTGCTGATGGGTTCGTTGGGCGAGGCGGCGTAGGAGCCGCGGCTGACGAAGAGCCAGCCGTCCGTACCGGTGAAGTGGACGCCGTTTGGCTTTTCGGCGCTTTCGACCGTGCCGCGTACGGTGACGCCGTTGTCGTAGAGCATCTCTGTTTGATAGGGACCGTGTACGTCCCAGAGGCCGGATGCGGGAAAGTCGGCCTTGCCTTCGATTTCCACGGGGCCGGAGTATTCGGTGTCCATCGCCCAGTGTGCTATGTCGAAATGGTGTGCGCCCCAGCCGGTGATCATTCCTGCGCCGAACTGTTCGCAGCGCAGCCATCCGGGACGTCCGTAGCCTTTTTGCGGATGTACGCGGTCTACGGTGTAGGGTATGTAGGGGGTCTGTCCCAGCCACATGTCGTAGTTGAATCCGTCGGGAACGGGCATTGTTTCGGGGTTGCCGCCGGGGGGGTCGCCGGGCAGGCGTATTTCGATTTCGCGCAGTTGCCCGATGCGTCCGTTGCGCACGAGTTCGCAGGCTACGCGAAACTGTTCCATCGAACGTTGCTGGCTGCCTATTTGCAGTATTTTGCCGCTGGCATTGACGGCGTCGCTCATCTTGCGTCCTTCGGCTATGGTGAGCGAGGTGGGTTTCTGGAGATAGACGTGCTTGCCGGCGCGTACGGCGTCGATGGCGTTCTTGGCGTGCCAGTGGTCGGGGGTGCTGACGAGCACGGCGTCGATGTCGCGGTTGGCGAGCAGGTCGCGGTAGTTGCCGTAAGTGGTGACGCCGCTGTAGGGGGCGCCGGTCTTTTTCGTGTAGTAGGCTTCGACGTACTGTTTGGCTTCGGCCAGGCGGTTGGCGTCGAGGTCGGATACGGCAACGATGCGTGTGTCGTCGTATTTCAGCACGCCGGGCATGTCGTGGTCGCGCGAAATGCGTCCCGTGCCGATGGCGCCGATGTTAATCCTGTTGGAAGGTGCGTTTTTCCCGAATACGGATGCGGGAAGGATCGTCGGAAGGGCTATCATGCCTGTGCCGGCGGCCAGCGTTTTCTTGATAAACTGTCTTCTTGTTGTCATTTTTTATTAAAATTAATGCTGCAAAGTTAGCGATTTTTTTTTTAACGGAACAATACTTTCCTTGCAAAAACTGGAACTGTTTTTGCATTTATTTTCTATCTGGCTGATATGGAGGGCTTTTGCCCCGGGAAAAATATTTTCCGGCCGGCAATTATTTTTCTTCCGTCTCAAGCCTGTCTTTTCCCGTATCGCTAGTTTCGGGATGAAATATACCTGCGGCAAGGTATTGGCAGATTCATTTAATTCGTGTACTTTTGCAGCGTTTTCAATCTTGAAACTTATAAGAAATGGAGAATCAATACAACGGCGAAATTCAATATCTGGCAGATTTGCCGGCTGGTAAAACTGCGATTATCACCAAGATAAAGGGTTACG
>JAITQL010000184.1 GCA_031288935.1 Tannerella sp. | reverse complement strand
TGCTTATATGCGATGTATTCGAGGGTCTGCAACCGCCTGAAACACCTTCTTACGCGGGGATGTTGCTACGGTTGTTCCTTGCGGTGGCGCCTGACCTCGAATATGAAACCTTTGACGTTCATCGGGGTGTTTTCCCTGCCGCGTTTCATGCGGACGAACTCTATCTGATTCCCGGCAGCCGCGACAGTGCGTATGATGATACGCCTCGCGTCAGGAATTTGATCCGGCTGGTACGCGACATGGACGCGGCAAAAGTCAAAATGGCCGGTATCTGTTTCGGTCATCAGATCATTGCCCGGGCATTGGGCGGCAGGGTCGAAAAGGCGCGGCAGGGCTGGGGCACAGGGCTGCGCCGTTCTACCGTCCGCGACTTGAAAGCGTCCGCTTACTTTCCGAAGGGAACCGTGTCCCTGCTTTACAACCATCACGACCAGGTGACGGCCTTGCCTCCGCAAGCCGTTTGTTTTGCCCAAAGCGACTTTTGTCCCTTTGAAGGCTTTTACGTCGAAGACCGGATACTGACTTTCCAGGGACACCCGGAATATACGCCCGATTACAGCCGCTACCTCCTGCTGCATCATGCCGGCGACGAACCGGAAGAAGTGAAAACAAACGCACTGGCCAGCCTGAACGACTGCCGTCCGCCGGACTCGGCAGCAGTAGCCCGATGGCTGGTAAACCTGCTCCGGACAAAGACATGGGAATAGAAAAAGGACTGTTCAGACGAACGGAGTTGCTGCTGGGCAACGAACGGATGTTGAAGATTGCCGCCGCGCGGGTCATTATTTTTGGTGTGGGCGGCGTAGGCAGCTGGTGTGCCGAAAGTCTGGTACGTTCGGGCATTCGTCAATTGACCCTCGTGGATTCGGATCGCGTATGCGTGACCAACATCAACCGGCAACTGATGGCCACCGTCAAGACCGTGGGCGAGGTGAAGGTGGATGCCTTGAAACGCCGACTGCTCGAGATCAATCCCGCGGCCGACATACAGGCGCTTCAGATGATTTACAGCAAGGAAACGTGCGACTTGTTCGCGCTGGACACTTGCGACTATATCATCGACGCCATCGACAGCCTGGAACACAAAGTCCACCTGATTCAGACGGCCACGAAGACGCGGGCCGTCTTCTTCTCCTCCATGGGCGCCGCCCTCAAGATGGATCCGTCCAGGATACAGGTTGCCGAGTTCTGGAAAGTACGCGGATGTCCGTTAGGCGCTGCGCTGCGTCGCAAACTGAAAAAAACGGAACGTCCGGCCGGAAAATTCCTTTGCGTATACAGCGAAGAAGTACTGGAAAACAGGGGTGTGAATCAGTCGTGCGGCACGGAAAAATGCCTTTGTCCCAAGGCGCGGAACGGCCCCGGCGATCCCGCGCTGGTGAATCACGAATGGTGCAGCCTCAAGGCGCAGATAAACGGTACGATGGCGCACACCACCGCCATTTTCGGCTTTACGCTTGCCGGACTGGTCATGCAGGATCTCTGCAAATAGGGGAGGAGCGCAGGGGGGAATCCGGCTTCGTCATGCTTTGGACATGCAAACACGGAACGGCGGGCAAGTCGGCCTGTCCGGACACCCTGTCGGGGGAAAAAAAAACAATAATACGATTGCTATCCGAAAGGAAAAAGCTATTTTTGCGCCATGAAAACAATCCAAAAGGACAAGACAGCAGGAACAGGCAATACACGGAAGATTGCGCTGAAAACAAAAGATAAACTTCATTCCCCGTCAGAAAAACAGTCTGCCATTCCGGTTTGCAAGGAAATTTTTTTCAGGACGAAAGACGGGAAAGACATTTCCGTCCCCGTCCGGCCGGAAAAAGCCGCCAGGTTTCTAACCGCTTGCACCGGATTGCCGCGGGATGAACATCAGGATCGGCTGGCGGAAGCGCTCGGATACCTTCCGCCGGCGCTGGAACAGGCGGCAGCTTATATGAAGGTCAACGGAATGGACTGTGGCGAATACCTGAAACTGTTCAATGCGGCCGAATTGGACAGCAGTAAAAAATATACTTATGAAGACAAGTCCATTCAAACCGTTTACAACACATGGCAGGTATCCATGAAAGAGATCGGCAGGAAAAGTAAAAAGACAGTCGGGAGGAGCGTGGTCAGGCGACTGCTGCGCGTGCTCTTTTTCTTTGCCGTATCCAACAAGTCCGCGCCGGAGCAACTGCTTAACCTGCTCGCTTTTTTTGCGCCGGACTATATTGACAACCGGTGGTTTCGGCATCATCCCGCCTGCCTGCCGCAACCCTTGAAGAAAGTTGCGAAAAACGATTCGGACTATGATCACATGCTGACGGAACTGGCCAGGTATTCCCTGATCAGGCTCGACAGCCCCAAAATCAATCTCCACCCCCTGTTTCAGCAAACAATCCGCGACAGCCTGCAATCCAGGCAGTATGCCTGGATACGCCGCTGCCTGCGCATCCTGAATAAACTCAGATACGAGGACTTTTCGACGGACGACGCCCGGGAATATTTCCTTAAACTTGTGCCTCACATCCTTTCCATAACCGAACTGGCTGCCGGAAAAATCGTAAGGAAAGTATCCAACATGTATACCTTTTTGGGATATGGATACAACAAGATAGCGAACTATCCCCAGGCGGTGGAATGGTATCTGAAGGCGTACGCCATCCGTGAAAAGCTCCTGGGCAGGGAGCATCCCGCCATGGCCATCTCCTGCAACAACATCGCGGCTGTCTATTACAATCAGAACCTGTGTGCCGAGGCGGCGGAATGGTATCTGAAGGCGCTGGCCATCCGCGAAAAGGCCAAGGTCAAAGAACAGCTGTCCACGGCCGGCATCTACAAAAACGTCGCCATCGTCTATCACAGTCAGGGCAAGTATGCCGAGGCGCTGGAAATGAATCTGAAGGCGTACGGCATCGGTGAAAGGTTACAGGGAAAAGACCATCCGGACACGGCGGTCATCTGCAGCAGCATCGCGGCAGCCTGTGACGGGCTGGGCAGGCGTGCCGAGGCGCTGGAATGGTATCTGAAGGATGTAACCGTCCGCGAAAAAACGCTGGGAAAAGACCATTTCAACCTGGCCCTTGCCAGCAACAACATCGCATACCTCTACAACCATCTGGCCCGGTATGACGAGGCGCTGGAATGGTATCAAAGGGTGCTGGCCATCCGTGAAAAGGAACTGGGAAAAAACCATCCGGACACGGCCAATGCCAGTAACAACATCGCAATCGTATACAGCAATCTGAACGAGTATGACAAGGCGCTGGAATGGCATTTGAAGGCGCTGGCCGTCCGCGAAAAAGTCTTGGGCAGGAAACATCCCGACACGGTCGCCACCAGCAAGAGCATCGCGCTCGTGCATCGAACTCTGGGCAACTCTGCCGAGGCGGTGGAATGGAACCTGAAGGATTCGGTTGCCAATGAAAAGTTCCTGGGCATAGAACATCTCTCCACCGCCACCGCCTATAACGACCTCGCACTGGTATATAAAAACCAGGGCAAGTACGAAAAAGCCCTGAAAATGTTTCTTGCCACCTATAAAATGCATCTTGCAAAATACGGAGCCGGTCATTCATATACCGGGAATATAAAAACAAAACTGGAATGGACTTACAACAAAACCGCTCCTCAAAAGCCTTTCGATGAATGGCTGGCGGAAAAGATGAAAGAGTCAAGGTAGCTTCGGCTTTACGCTTGCCGGACAGGGCAAACGCATCTTCCTTCGGACAACGGTTTCCTTGCATCGTTTTTATTGAAAAGTGAGCCGTTCATTTTTAAAAATGGACGGCTCATTTTGGAAAATGAATAACCTGAGTTTTGGATAAGGTCATGAAGTGGAAGGCTGATACGATCTGCCGGTTGTGGACATTCGTCAAAAACAATCAACCCTCCATTCATTGTTCACTGTTCACTATTTTGTACGTCTTCCCGTTCGCTACAACAATATACAACCCCTGCGTCAGCACACTCTCCGCCGTCGCACCCGCCACAGCAGCGCTTTTACCAACTGGCCGGCGTTGCCCTTCATGGAGGCTATGCCGGGCGAGGTTTGCCATACGGTAACAGGTTTCCTGAATGGAACGCTGCACTCCGTCCTTGCGAACGCAGTGAAGCAATCCGGCGGTAACTCCATTAAAAACAAACCCCGACAGAGTCCATCCTCCGCCGGGGTTTGCCCGTATTATTCACTGTTCACTATTCACTGATCATTATTTTATACGTCTTTCCGTTCACCGCGACAATATATATCCCCTGCGGCAGCACGCTCTCCGCCGTCGCGCCCGCCGTGTACGGCAGCGCTTTTACCAACTGGCCGGCGGTGCTGTAAATACG
>JAITQL010000147.1 GCA_031288935.1 Tannerella sp. | reverse complement strand
CGAACGGTTGCCGGCCGACAGCCTTTCGTCTGTTTCTCTTGTTGGCCGGGGGCGCTATCGTTTTCGCCTGTACGCATACGAACCGGCAATCGACAGAAACCGGGATGACTCATTTCATTAATGAATTGATGAGTCGCATGACGCTCGAAGAAAAGATTGGTCAACTTAATCTGCCCGGCGCAGGCGACATCGTTACCGGACAGGCGCAAAGCAGTGATATTGCCGGGAAAATCAGAAAAGGGCAAGTAGGCGGGTTGTTCAACATCAAGGGTGTGGAAAAAATCAGGGAAATGCAGCAAATTGCCGTGGAAGATAGTCACTTGAAGATTCCGCTGATTTTTGGCATGGATGTGATACACGGCTACGAAACGGTGTTTCCCATACCTCTGGGCATGTCGGCCACGTGGAACATGGAGGCTGTTGAACAGGCTGCCCACATCGCAGCGAAAGAAGCCGGCGCCGATGGCATTTGCTGGACGTTCAGTCCGATGGTCGACATTGCCAGAGACCCGCGCTGGGGACGGGTGTCCGAAGGCAACGGCGAAGACCCGTACCTTGGCGGACAGATAGCTCAAGCGATGGTTCGAGGTTATCAGGGCGTAGGTGGAAAGGCTTTTGCGTCGAACGAACAAATCATGTCTTGTGTGAAACATTATGCGTTGTATGGCGCTGCCGAGGCCGGCCGGGATTACAACACGGTCGACATGAGCCATAACCGCATGTTCAACGAATACTTGTATCCATACCGGGCAGCCGTTGAGGCCGGCGTCGGTTCGGTGATGGCCTCATTCAATGAAGTGGACGGCGTACCGGCTACGGCAAACCGCTGGTTGCTCACCGACGTGCTGCGCCGGCAATGGGATTTTAGCGGCTTTGTCGTTACCGATTATACCGGAATCAATGAAATGACAGACCACGGCATCGGCGATTTGCAAACTGTGGCGGCCCGAGCGCTCTGTGCCGGTGTGGATATGGATATGGTGGGCGAAGGATTCCTCTCCACGCTGGAGAAATCGATCAGGGAAAGTAAAGTATCGGAAACGGAAATCGACCGGGCTTGTCGCCGGATACTTGAAGCCAAATATAAGCTGGGATTGTTTGCCGATCCATACAAATATTGCGACCCGGCAAGAGGCACGGACATCTTTTCCGCTGAAAACCGGGCGATCGCTCGCAAAATCGCCTCGGAGAGCTTTGTGTTGCTGAAGAACGAAAACAACCTGCTCCCGTTGGAAAGAAAAGGTTCCATTGCCGTCGTCGGGCCATTGGCTGACACCCGTTCGAACATGTTGGGCACATGGAGCGTTGCCGCCCGGGCGGATGCACCCGAAACATTGGTACAGGGCTTGAAAACGGTGGCCGGCGAGCATGTCGATATCCTTTACGCCAAGGGAAGCAATCTCACTTCAGACCCGGAACTGGAAGATAGGGCTACCATGTTCGACCGCACCCTGCATCGGGACGAACGGACAGCAGAATCCCTGTTGAACGAGGCCTTGCAGATAGCCGGAAAAGCGGATGTGATCGTAGCCGCGTTGGGCGAATCGTCCGAGTTTAGCGGTGAAGCGAGTAGCCGTTCCGTGATCGACATTCCCGATGCGCAGTTACGCCTGCTCAAAGCGCTTGTTCAAACCGGCAAACCGGTCGTACTCGTCCTGTTCACGGGTCGCCCGCTGACCCTTACATGGGAAGACGAGCACGTCCCTTCCATCCTGAACGTATGGTTCGGCGGTACGGAAGCCGCCGTTGCCATTGCGGATGTACTGTTTGGCGACGTGAATCCGTCCGGAAAGCTAACTGTTTCCTTTCCGCGCAATACGGGGCAGATACCGGTATATTACAACCACAAAAACACCGGCCGGCCTTCGGAAAAGGGCAGCCGGTTCCTGAAATTTCGCAGCAACTACATGGACGTGTCCAATGAACCGCTATATCACTTCGGATACGGACTGAGTTATACTACTTTTGCGTATGGCGACATCAAGCTCAGCGCCACAACAATTGACGCGAAGGGCGAACTGACCGCATCGGTAGTTGTCGCCAACACCGGCAAACGGGACGGTGCGGAAGTCGTTCAGCTTTATATCCGCGACGTGGAAGGCAGTATCACCCGCCCGGTAAAGGAACTGAAAGGCTTCGAGAAAATATTTCTCAAGGCGGGAGAATCGAAAACGGTACACTTCCACATCACAACGGATTTGCTGAAGTTCTACGATTACGATCTGAATTATGTGTGCGAACCGGGCGATTTTGAGATCATGACAGGCGGCGACAGCGAACGGGTGGTTTCCGCTAAATTTACAGTACAATAAAAATAAAAAACAATTACTCGCATGAGAAAAACATATTATCTATTGATGATCATTCCCGCGCTTGCGTTCGCGGGATGTAACGACAGGAAAGCAGCAAGCAACGAGCCGGTGGCAACTGTCGCGGACGACGAATTGCTGGATGTCGTCGAACGCCGGACATTCAATTACTTCTGGAGTGGCGCCGAACCGAACAGCGGCCTGGCCTGCGAACGCATCCATATAGACGGCGACTATCCCGAAAACGACCGGCACATTGTCACTACCGGAGGCAGCGGGTTCGGCATTCTGGCGCTGCTCGCCGGAATGGAACGCAACTATATCACGCGCGAACAGGGACTGGACCGGATGAACCGCATCCTGACTTTTCTGGAAAAAGCCGACGCTTTTCACGGCGCGTTCCCCCACTGGCTGGACGGACAGACAGGCCGCGTAAAGCCTTTCGGCAAAAAGGATAATGGCGGCGACCTGGTCGAAACCGCTTTCCTGTTTCAAGGTCTGCTGGCCGTGCATCAGTATTACATAAGCGGCTCCGACGCCGAAAAAACGGCGGCCGCACGCATCGACGCTCTTTGGAAACGGGTAGAATGGGACTGG
>JAITQL010000141.1 GCA_031288935.1 Tannerella sp. | reverse complement strand
AAACTGGGGCGCGTGGAAGGGAACAGGATGGTGAACATGCAGCTTTCCAACCGGAAACTCGTTGACCGCGGAACGCGCATGCTCGTCGAAGAACTGCATATTCCCTGCGAACAGGCTCGCGCCCTGTTACTGATTCACGGTTCGGTCAAAACGGCCCTGGAAAAGTTCCGCGAGCAACCGGTCAGCGGATAACGATTTTACGGACGGTTTCTTCAATACGGACAATGTAGTATCCTTTTGGAAGCGATACGGCATATTCTTCGGAAGGATGTTTGATTTCAAGTTCTTTCACCCGAATACCTACAATATTATAGATTTCCAGCCGGCTTTTGGCCGGGGCGTCCGTCACGATGATGCGATTGTCGATCACGTTTACCTTCACATGCGACGTATCTTCCGGGGGGCGCGGCGCAAAAACAGCCAATGAAGGCGTTGCCACTTCCGCTTGCGCCGGAAACGCAAACAATGCCACGCCTCCAAGCATGAACAGCCCTGTTATTACCGTCTTCATTTGTTTTCTTGATCTCATTGGTTGTCTTTTATCTTTTTTCGTACCGTAAAAATACGAAAACTATTTCATTTACCATACAAAACTGTTTTTTCGGTTAGCGACAGTTTCATGCCTTCCACGCCGGCAACGGTTCCGGGGAACACCGCCTCCGCCTCCGCACGCAACGGTTCGAGGCTTTCATAGCGGGCGGAATAATGACCTATTACCAGTTGTTTCACCTGCGCCCGGCGCGCAATCTCGGCAGCCTGACGGGCCGTGGAATGAAACGTCTCCTTCGCACGCGACAAATCCGCCTCCAGAAAGGTGGCTTCATGATACAGACAGTCTACGCCTTCGATCCAGGGGATGATTTCCGGCGCAAAAGCCGTATCCGAACAGTAGGCATAGCGTTTCGGAGGATCGGCCGGGCGCATCAGGCGACTGTTCGGAATGACTTCGCCCCGGGGCGTTACGTAATCGGCGCCCTGCTTGATCCGTGCCAGCTCCTTCACCGGAATCCGGTAAAAATCCGTCTGCTCGCGCAGCAAGTGCGGGGCAGACGGTTTTTCGGCAAAGAGATAGCCGCACGTGGGAATACGGTGTTTCAGCGGAATCGACCACACGCACACCGACCGGTCTTCCATCACCGGTGCGTGCCGGCAGGGATCAATCAGGTTCAACCGGACGGCATAGGGCAGTTCCTTGCAGAACACGGCCAGTACCGGACGCAGAAAGTGTTCCAGCGCCTGCGGCCCGTGAATGACCAGCTCTCCTTTCCTGCCCAGCATGCCCAGCGTGGAGATCAAACCGGGCAAACCGAAACAGTGATCGCCATGAAGGTGGGAAATAAAAACATGGCTCAGCCGGTTGAAACGGACATGCGCCCGGCGCATCTGCAACTGACTGCCTTCGCCGCAATCAACCAGATAGAGTTTGTCGCGCAGATCCACCACCTGCGCAGTCGCCGCATGACGCAGCGTCAAAGTGGCCGAACCGCATCCCAACAAAGTGACTTCAAAACCTGCCATCGTCTTCCATTATTTTCAATTGCGCAAATTTACGCGATAAAACCGGATATGTATACTCCAAGGGATAAAAGATTCAAAGATTCAAAGATTCAAGGATTCAAGGATTCAAAAATTCAAAGATTCGCGGCGTTCCTTTCAGGATTCAAAATTCAAAGATTCAAGGATTCGCGGCGTTCTTTTCAGGATAGCTGTTACCGCATGGCAGACTTTGCCCGAACGGAGGTGTCTTTGCCTGTGTAGCCGCCAAGAAGGGCAACGCCCTTCCGTTGTTTGCGGGACGGATGGTTGTTCGGACATTGGCGGGGAGTGCAGCCGATACCGTTAATCCCGGGTGAATGCGAATGTTTTTTGGGGGGATCGAAAAAAAGACATACTTTTACACCCTGTTTGACAAGTAATATGATAGATTTATGAAGATAGCAATAGTAGGAACCGGATACGTGGGACTGGTAACCGGCACGTGTTTTGCCGAAATGGGCACCGAAGTGTATTGTGTAGACATTGACCGTGAAAAGATCGAGAATCTGAAAAACGGAGTAATTCCCATTTACGAGCCGGGACTGGAAGAGATGGTCATCCGGAACTGTGAGGTCGGACGGCTGCATTTTACGACCGACCTGGAATCGGTGATTGACCGGGTGGAAATACTGTTCATCGCCGTGGGGACGCCTCCGGGTGAAGACGGCAGCGCCGACCTGAAATACGTGCTGGATGTAGCCCGTACGACAGGGCGGTATATGACGGAATATCTTTTGGTGGTGACCAAAAGTACGGTGCCGGTGGGTACTGCGCAAAAGGTGAGGCAGGCCATTCTGGACGGACAGGCTGAACAGGGTGTGCATATTGAATTCGACATCGCCTCGAACCCGGAATTTCTGAAGGAAGGTGCGGCGGTAAAGGATTTCATGCACCCCGACCGGATTGTGGTCGGCATTGAGACCGGGCAGGCAATGAAACTGATGGAGAAGCTGTACCATCCTTTCATGCTGAACAATTTCCGCATCATTTACATGGACTTCTCTTCGGCGGAGATGACGAAATATGCGGCCAATGCCATGCTTGCCACACGGATCAGTTTCATGAACGACATGGCGAACCTTTGCGAAATCATCGGGGCGGACATCAACATGGTACGGAAAGGCATCGGGGCGGATTCCCGGATCGGCAGCAGTTTCCTGTATGCCGGCTGCGGCTACGGAGGCTCCTGTTTTCCGAAAGACGTGAAGGCGCTGATCAGGACGGCACAGGCGTGCCGGTATCCGATGCGCATCCTGCAGGCGGTAGAGGAGGTGAACGGGGATCAGAAAACGGTACTGTTCCGCAAGCTCCTCAAGCAGTATGACCGTGACCTGAACGGGAAACGGATTGCCCTTTGGGGGCTGGCCTTCAAGCCCGAGACGGACGATATGCGCGAAGCGCCGGCGCTTGTTCTGATCGAGTTGCTGCTGGAAGCCGGCTGCCGCGTCACGGCCTACGATCCGGTAGCGATCCCGGAAGCCCGGCGGCGTGTCGGAGACCGGATCCGTTATGCAAAAGACATGTACGGGGCCGTTGACGACGCCGACGCGCTGCTTGTCGTAACGGAATGGAAAGAATTCCGGCTGCCCTCGTGGACGGAAGTGAAGCGGCGGATGAACCGTCCGTTTATCTTCGACGGCCGGAACATATACAGCCCGGATGAATTGGCAGAAGCCGGATTTGTCTATCACTGTATCGGAAAATAGACTGTAGAAGGCTGAAGGCCTTTCGAGCAACAGCGCAGGGCATCGCCCTGCGTATGGAACCGCGCCGCCCCTCTCAGGCCGAAAGCCTGAAAGCAATCGGCTTGCGCCCTTTCAGGGCTTGGTGGCGGCGGGAACAGGATCACAGGGCGTTGCCCTGTGCTATTGCTTGAAGGCCTTCAGCCTTCCACAGTGAAAAACACCACCGTCACTGCAAAACACACCGCCGTCCATCCCGCTGGGGATGGCGACACGGTGACCGACCGCACCAGCACCAACAAGGGGGCTTGCCCCCTTGCCGAACGTGGAGAGCCTACACATCCCGGCAGGGATGGCAGTTCGGTAGAAAACCGTTCT
>JAITQL010000059.1 GCA_031288935.1 Tannerella sp. | reverse complement strand
GGACGTCATGAATAAAATCTGGAAAGAGGAGAACAACCTCCCCCTTTATCAAGAACAAGACCTGATGCAATGAGTTATTAACAACTAACATATTACTTATGATAATGAAACAGACGTATTACAAAAAGAAAATGACATCTCTCCTCGGAGTTATGTTTTTATGTGCAGGGAGCGTATGGAATCCCCTGCAGGCACAGAATCAAATAGCAGTAACTACGGAAGACGGGACTGTTACCTCTTATCTTCGATTTGAGGATGTCATCAATTATGTAAACAGTATACCCGGTGCAGAGGACACGGTTACTGTAACTTTGCCAAACAGTTCCGTCCGGACGGGCAGGTCCTTCAGTGTATCTAAAAGTAACGTGATTTTCCAAGGGTCAGGGAGCGCTTCCGTGATATGCGGAAATTTGGGTTCTCTTGATTTTTTTTCGATTGAAGCTGCGCATACAGTCATCATCAATGATCTTACGCTTGTCGGAGAAAACATAAAAGGCTTGCTGATCCAAGACCATGCTGAAGTTACGCTCAACAACGTCACCCTGGATAATACGTATGGCTACGGAATGACCGTTAATAACTCAACAGTAGAAATCAATGACCTTACAATATCTGACGAGTCAAAGATTGCAATCCTGCTGGAACCCGGCGCATCGCTTACCGTTGCCGGCAAGGTTTCCATTACCGAACATCTTGCGGTAGAGGGAACGACTGATTCCATGGCTGTAAACGCCGACGGGATATTATTTCCGGTTAAAAACAATAACGGTAACTTTGGATGGACTGCCTATCCCATTTATACACCGGTTTTAATTGATGATGCAGACTTTTCCATAGAAGGCGGGACGGTGATGTTCAACCTGGGAGGTATTAATGTGAATACGGAGGTATGGAATACGCTTCTGTTATCGGACTATGGCCTTCTTGATTTTGGCAAATACCAGGTAACCGTCGACGACGGCCCCCCTCTGACTTTTCTAAAGAACACGACCTGTCCGGTCGTTTTTCCCGCCAACAATACCCGTGCCCCAAAGGAATATGCGGTAACCGTAAAGGCGCTTTCCGACAAAGGTGTGGTTATGACGGGCAAGACAGTGAAAGTCACTGTTGCCGGCAAGTCTTTTCCGGTTGTGACGGAGAATGAGCTGGCATATGACGTGACGTTGGGATTGCAAATGATTTTCTTTGACGGACGCCCGCATCCCTTCATCGTGACGCCTAAACCCGGCGTCGAGGGCGTGGGGAAGATTACGGTGCTGTATAACGGCGAACCCGAACCGCCTGTCTATGCGGGTTCATACGTCGTTACGATCGTGATCGAAGACGGGGACAGTTACAACGGAACTACGCTGGAAGCGGGAACATTTCACCTCGTCAGTGACCTTAACCCCAGTGTCCAGCGCAGTTTGGACATGCCGGCCGTCACAGGGATCATAACCTATCCCGGACGGGGGGTTCACTACGTGCCAACTTCCCGGTCGTTCAAGTTCAGCATCAAAGCCCTGCCGGGATACAGCATTAAAGATATCCGGGTGTCTACAAACACGGCACATGATGCCGACCTCATTTTGACCCGTATCACAAGCGACAGCCTGGTTGTCATCTTAAACGATATCAATGAAAATCTGATATTCCGAATCACCGGAGTTACCGAGACGGGAGACTTTTCCATCGGCAACGAAAGCGTGGCGGGCGCCAGCGTATGGGCGCACGACGGCGCACTCCATGTACAGACGCCCGAATCGGGTACGGTCTATGTCTACACGCCCGGCGGACAGTTGTACGGACAAACGCCGGTGGCCGCCGGCAAAAAGACTCTCCCGTTGCCTAAAGGCACGTATATCGTCGTTTGGAACAGGGAGACTGCTTATAAAGTATTCGTGAGGTGATCACGACATACTGTTGTGTTGTTTATTTTGAGTTGTGTTAGAGCGGGAATTTTTTTTCCCGCTCTTTTTTTGCGTCGTGCAGGAATTGCCGGCGCGCGACAGTTAATCGCTCAAAGAAACTTCCCGGAAATAAAAGATTCAAGATTCGGCACTCCCGACCCGGCGCCAATCCTTCATTCTTGAATTTTTGAATCTCTGAATCCTTGCATTTTTTCAATACCATTTGAACTGCTTCATGCCGACGGCAAAGCAAATCAGTCCGAAGGCGGAAAGGGAGACGGTGGGCACCAGGACGTCCATCCATCCGGCGCCTTCGTTGAAAATACTCCGTATGCCGTCCGTCACCGCGGTCAGGGGCAAGAGTCTGATCACGCCGAGGCTCCATTCGGGAAAGTTGTGGTAACTGAAGAAAATGCCCGACAGAAGCGTCATCGGCATCTGCACCGCATTGATCCAGCCCGTTCCGACTTCCGTTTTCGCCGTCCGGCTCGAAACCAGAATGGCCAGGCCGGTGAATGCCACGTTGCCTGCAAGGAACAGTACCAGCAGGGCGCTGACATTTCCCTGAATCCGGATGTCGAAAATGAGCCACGCAAAAAAGAAGATAATTGCCGCTTCAACCAGATTCATCAGGATACGCACCATCATCATGGCGACTAAAAAATGCGATTTCTTCATCGGCGTGGCCACCATCCGCCTCAGCAGTTTTTGAGACCGCCGTTCAATGATCCCGTAGCTGACCCCCCACATGATGGAACCCATCATCCCGAACGTGATCAGCCCCGGAATCAGGAAGTCGATGTAACGGACGCCTTTCAGCGTCAACGGTTTCACAAAAGCCGTTTCCGGGTTCGACATCGAGGCCGGCGACTTTATCAGGGCCGACAGTTTCATGTAAACCAGCTGCGCCTGTGAATTGTGCGGGTCAAAATGATAACGCAGTCCTTCCGGAGAACGGACGACGATCACGTCGGCCTCGCCCCGCTTCAGCGCGATAATGGCGGCAGGCCAGTCGCTGCGGACAAAGTGAAATTCCGTGTTTCCCAGCGTCTCGTCCGTTACTTTCCACGTAAGGGCGTCGTGGCCGTGATACACGCTTGGCACGCCATACCGCTGAAACAGCGAATCCGCGCCCGGACTGTTTTCCTCGACCGTCATCACCTGATGAACCGATTCGGACGTTTGCGTGAAAGCCAGTCCCAGTCCGATGGAAATCAGTACCGGAAACAACATGCCCCAGAAAAGCACTTCCGGTTCGCGGACGGTTTCCAGAAACTGCGTCCACGTGAGCTGGTATAACTGATGATTTTTCAGGAGTTTCATGAAGCTGTTTTTTTAGTTGTGAATACCGGCCGGCTCTCAGCTCTTCGGGGACTGCCCGTCCGCCGCATCGCTGTCCAGCGTTTTGCCGGTCAGGTTGATAAACAATTCTTCCAGGTTTCGGGACTTTTCGTCCAGCAACGATTTCAGCGGCCCTTCGCGCAGGATTTTTCCCCCGTCGATAATGATGATGTGATCGCACAGCGATTCGGCTTCTTCCATGTAGTGCGTAGTCAGGATGAGCGTCGTCTCGCCCTTATCCTTCAATGCTTTCAGAATCTTCCACAGGTCGAGCCGCGAATGGGGATCGAGGCCGGTTGTCGGCTCGTCCAGAAAAAGAATCTGCGGCGTGTTCAGCAGCGCCACCGCCAGGGCGAGGCGCTGACGCTGACCGCCCGAAAGCGTTCCCGTCATGGCCTTTTGCTTTTCGTCCAGGCCGGTCAGGGCAATGACTTCGCCGACCCGTTCGTCGCCCAGTTCAAAAAAGCTGGCAAAAAGGCGCAGCGTCTCCCGGACGGTCAGTTTCTCCGTAAAACGGGTCTCCTGCAACGACAGGCCGATGATCCGGCGAAGCTCCTTTTCATGCCTTTGCCACGTCTTTCCCTGAATCAGAATCTCTCCGCTGTCGGGTTTGCGCAGGCCTTCCATCATCTCCACCGTCGTCGTTTTGCCGGCGCCGTTAGGCCCCAGCAGCGCCACAAACTCGCCCGGAGAAATGGCGAGCGAGATGCCGCGCACGGCTTGCACGTCCTTGAAAGACTTGAATATGTTTTTTACCTCGATCTGCAACATGCTTTTCCTTTTACTTGCCGGTCATAAAATCAATCATTTGCAGAATTGCGCGCTGACATACCGGACAAAAGCCCGACATGTCGCGCATCGTGCAGTGATCCGCCGGCCGGTAGATTCCCTTTTCCAGATAACCGCCTCCCTCGAAGACGCCGACTTTGTCTGCGTAAGGCGCTTCCGCCGGTGTGGGGACGGGCGTGTCCGCAGCAAGCAGATCCTTCCATTTGCGGTCGAAATCGACCAGCGTGGTGATATTCGGTTCCCACGGCTCGGCGCCCAGGTCGTAGAAGTCGTTGTAAGCCACTTCGGACTGGAAGTATTCGTCGGCCAGTCCCGCAAAGCTGTGTCCCAGTTCATGCACGAAGACGCGGACGGTACGTTCGTTGTCCGCCGTGCCGATGGCGTAAAAATTATACATGCCCCCGCCGCCGTACAGGTCGGAGTTGACCAGAATGAAAATGGCGTCGCAGGGAACGTTCCAAACGGCATCCCGGATGGATTTCATGTCGCGCGTCGTCAGGTAGCGGTCGATGCCGAACGTGTAAAAGCCGGCATTGAGCGCCGTCTGCCTGTAAATTCCCCTGCCGGACAGGTCGACGCCCGATTCCGCCGAAGGGAGGTGCACCGCGCGGACGTTGAAATCGTCCGCGCGCCGGTCGTAGGGCGGCGTACGGAACAGCGCTTCGGTAAAACGGCGCGCATCGGCGTCAAACTTGTCCATCTCCGCCTCCGTATAGCCTTCGGGCAGAAATACCAGATCGACCTTTTCCGCCGGAAGGCCTTTGGTTTGCAGCTCGACGGTTTGCAGCGACGGCAGCGGACTGCGGTCAATGGAAATGCTTTGCGGGTCGACTTCCAGCGTCATGAGGGAGACAAACCGCTGTGTCGACCGTTCGCGCGCAAGCAGCTCCACCTGTACCGTTTGCGCGGGATAGGGAACGGAGATGCTGTTTGTCCACGACTGTGTCTGCGTCAGCGCCCCGTCCGTCGTGCGCCATTCCTCAAACAGGGTGTTGAAGCCTCGCGAATAAATCAGTTTCCGGTCTTTTGCATATACATTTATATAATAGCCCCCGTAATTAAACGGATCCGTGCAGTTTTTCACCGTTCCTGCCCAGACGGGTTCTTCGCGCAGCTGCACCAGCGCCGCGGACTGGCTCGCCCTGTTACCGCTCAGCGCAAAGTCGATCCGCAGGCTTTTAGGTTCGAAATACGTCTCGAAATCGCCTTGTGCCTGCACGGTCCGGGCGCTGCACATCCAAAGGACAATCGCCGGCAGGCACAAGGGAATCATTCCTGTTGTTTTCATTATTCCGTCAAATTTTAGAATCAACGGCAAAGATACAATAATCTTTTCAATACCGGCGACATCCGCTCTCCAAAGCTTTATCCCGGACGGTCGCCTCCGTTTTCCGCGTCCGGCAAAAAACCGAACGGTATTGCGCGCCGGATGCGGAAACGGAAAATATTTCTTTCCGTATGCCTGCACCTTTTCGATATAAAATCCATACCTTTGGCTCCGTATAATTCAAAACATAAATAAAAGAGTATGAACCTGTCGAATATTCAAACATCATCAAGACGCTCGTTTCTGCGGAACATGGCGTTGCTGGGCGCGACGCTGCCCCTGTCCGCCGCCTCCTGTACGGCATCGCGGGAGAACAATAAAAAACCGGAGCCGGAGGGAAAACGCCCTTTCAGAATCGGTATCAACGTATCAACGATCTCCGGTTTCAAGCTGCCGGTGGAGGAGCAGATCCGGCTGTCGGCAGCCGCCGGCTTCGAGGGCATCGAATTGTGGACGGAAGACATCCGCCGGCACGCCGGAGAAGGAGGAAAAGCCGGCGACTTGAAGAAACTGCTGAACGATTCCGGTTTAAGACTGGAAAACATCATCGCCTTTTCAAACTGGCTGAGCAACGATCCGCAGACAAGCGAACAGGGCATCGAGCAAATGAAATCGGACATGGAACTCACGGCGCAACTCGGCGGGCATCACATCGCGGCCACGGGCGTCGGACTGGACGTGTTCCGGACAGATCTGCTGGAAGTATACGGTCGCCAGTTTGCCGGAATCATCCGGGCGGGAAAAGATTGCGGCGTCACGCCCCTGCTGGAACTCTGGGGACACGGCACGCTGGACAAACTCTGGAAAATACTTGCCGTCGCCGCCGAAAGCCACTGTGCGGACACGCAACTGCTGCTTGACTTCTATCATCTGCACGCGGGCGGCAATCCGTTCAGCAGCCTGTCGCTGGTCAACGGCGCAAGCCTGCCCGTATTCCATATCAACGACTATCCCGGCAACATTCCGGCGGAAACAGTCCGGGATGCCGACCGGGTCTATCCCGGCGACGGCGCCTGTCCGTTCAACGAAGCGATTCCCCTACTCCACCGCGCCGGTTTCCGCGGCGTCCTGTCGCTCGAACTTTTCAACGCCTCCTACTGGACAAACGGCACGCCCGAACAGGTACTTGATACCGGTTTCAGGAAAACGGCGGACGCAGTCGACCGGGCGCTCGCCCTGCTTTAATTTAACAGCGATTCAACGCCGTCAAATTAACTTTGAGCCATAACAGGGAGTGTTTTCCTGCGGGAGAAAACACGCTCCGTGCCTCTGCCCGAAAAGGCAGAACCTGTCAGCCGTTTCAAGTCTGAAATACTGCCTTTCAGGTAAAACAGCGCCTCAAAAAAAGTTTTAGACGAATTTCTAAATTTTTATGTTTTGTATTTTGAAAATCTTTTCGTACTTTTGCCCTGTAAATTTTCTAAAACAGAATCCATGTTTGCCGATCCCGTAAACGATTCCTTCGGAATACTGCCTCACAGGGCTTCAACCCCTTCCTTCGACGGGGACGGACGCTTACGGCTTCCCGATTCGGAAACAATTTCTCCCGTTCGCAAAAATATATTAAGGAGGGGGTACTTTTACAGCTATTTACATGCAATATTTTTTTTCGACAAGGCGGAGCGCGCTGCCGCGTCAAAGAAATATTTTTGGTGCCGTCCGGCATGCCGGATTTCAAGAAAAAGTCTTTTTTACATCGTCCGGCACGCCGGATTTCAAGAAAAAGTCTTTTTTGCGTTGTCCGACGAGCCGGATTTCAAGAAAAAAACTTTTTCACGCCGTCCGGCACGCCGGATTTCAAGAAAAAGTCTTTTTCGCATCATCCGACACGCCGGATTTCAAGAAAAAAACTTTTTCGCGCTGTCCGGCACGCCGGATTTCAAGAAAAAGTATTTTTTGCGCCGTCCGACACGCCGGATTTCAAGAAAAAGTCTTTTTTACGTTGTCCGGCACGCCGGATACCGAAACAAAATTATAAATCACTTAACAAACAGATTGAATGATGAGAATTAAACGTATTGTTTTAAGTTATCTGAACAGCGAAGGACACTATCAGTTCATGCGCCAGTCACACGGCTTGCTGGACAGATACCCGGAAGTTAAATCGCAGGTTATTGTACTGTACGACAGACAGAGCGTTCTGATCATACAGGAAGGCCGGCTGGTGGATGCCATGCGCGGGAGCGAGTATTCCAAGAAGCTGGCCGGGGCAGACAAGCGCGTCGACAGGTGCATCGTAGGCATCAACAAGGTCGTCGGCGCCGGAATGCACCATTTTGATACCGGCATCGTCGTTGCCGCCACCGAAATCCACGAACGGATCAAGGTATTTAGGAATATCGAAGGAAAATCCTACGAGGAAGAATCGGCCGCCGTACACATTCTGCTGGTAGACCTGCGCGGCCCGTATGCCGCCAGAGCAGAACTGATCGGGCTGATGCCCTGGATGGAAGAACTCGAAGCCTCCATCGAGGCGTTCGACACACTCTTTATGTTGCGTAACGAAGAGCTGGCCGCCCGTCCGACGGAGAAGCTCAAGGACGTGCGCAGGGAAAACGACGGCGTGTACACGGAAATTACCGATCACGTCGGCGCCGCCGCCCTGCTGGACAGTAACAACGTGTACGACGCCTTTATCGGCGAACTCAACACGCTGGTGGACTATTTCAACGATCATGACCGCAGCCGCCACGCAAAAAAAGACATG
>JAITQL010000034.1 GCA_031288935.1 Tannerella sp. | reverse complement strand
GAGCGATCCCGTCTATCGCCGTCTCCCCGCCCGACGGGTAGACATGGCGGTAGGTTACTACCGTTCCCTTGATATGATATTCGCCGTCTTCGCCCAGTTTATGATCTGCTTCGTAGATGCGGTTTCCATGTTCGTCAAAGCGAGTCTCGATGAAATAGAACGACGTCCATGCCCCCTGCCCGTTGAGTTCGAAATACGTGTCGATGCGGGGGGTTCCCCCGTAGCCGTACGTCGATTCGATCCGTTGATACGGTGTCCATGCCCCCGATGCGCCGGGAACAAGGATCATGACGAGGACGGGCTGATTCTGTCCGTCGTAAGACAACTCAAATCGCGCCTGCGCTCTCAATCCGTTGCCGCCCGGAATGGAATCCACCAGCACGGACGGAAGCCCCCTTTCATTCCATTCGACGGTGACAAGCGCCTCGTGCACTTCCCATCCGCCGTATCCGTCGGGATAGTATTCGTAGGAATCCACATCCATTTCGTTGGCGTCGTAACGGTTGACGATTCGCGAAAACTCGGCAAATGCCCCGCTGTGACTGTGGTCGATATACGTGAACACTTCCTGAACCAGCAAATCTCCCTGCCGCGTGTAGGTATACACGCTTTTAAGACCTTCGTCCACCAGGCCGTCCAGGTTGAAATCCGTATACCCCTGCTCCAGCGTCACCCAGTCCGCTTCGTTGTACTGAAAACCCGCCGCCCGGTGCAATTTGCCGTCGTAATACGTATACGTGGAATCCGGCAGATGCTCCGTCGCCTCCGACCGCAACACCGCCCCTTTTCCCGTTTGCAGGGCGTGCAGCCGCCGGATCAGCGTCTTTTCGATCCCCTCCTCATTCGGAACCTGCGCCGACAACAGACAGGGAAATGTCAATAATAACCATACATACTTTTTCATACCAAATACATTTAAATAAATACCATTACAGGGCAAAGATAGGATAAAGGATTCAATAATTCAAAAAACCGGGGATAGAAGGCTGGACAAACGCACTTTCGTTCGGAGCGCAGCACGGCGCTCGAGAAAATCCGTCCGGTCGGATGAAAGAGGTGTTTGCCCCGGGATAGAAGGGAAGGAGGAGAGAAAGGAAGCGTGAACAGGCCTTTCTTCCTTTCCATCCTTGAACCCCCGAATCCCTTTTTCGTCGGAAAAAAAGGATTGTTTCGTCGATTTGCCCTTGCAGAAAGAGATTGCATCGTCTACCTTTGCGGCCTAAAACATCGAAAGCGTATATCATTCAATAAAAATCAAATTAAAATGGAAACAACAAATCCGAAAAGTAAATCCGTATTACAGGCCATCCTTGCAGTTGCGTTGATGGCCGGTTCCGGCGTGGCGACGGGCTGGACGATCCGAAGTCTGGATGGCATCCTGTCTCCCGCAAGTGTTATTCTGTCAGTCCTGGGACTGCTGTTCCTGTTCGTTGCCGGCGCCATGTGGACGGGGCGGTTAATCGGCCTGTCCGGCTGCGAACCCCGTTCCGGCCGCAGCAACGGAGCGGTCTTCGCCCTGTTGCTGACAATGTCCGGCATCCTTTTGCTGTGCTTCAATGCAGGCGTCCTTCCGACGGCGTGGAAAGGCTTTTTCTTTTCATGGCCGATGCTGGTGTTCGTACTTGGTGCCATCGGCATCTGCCGGTTCCACTTCTCGGGCGGGTTCATTGTGGCGCTGGCCGGCGGATTCTTCCTCGTGCCCGGAATGGCGGCCATCTATCCGGACGAACCGCTGTACGATCATTTCATTACCGTCTACTGGCCGCTGCTTGTTATCCTTCCCGGACTGTTTATCCTTTTTCATGTCCTGTTTCACAGGAATAGCAAGACCGATTATTCGGCCAGATGGCATGTACACGGGAAAAAACGGTACGCGGTGCAGACCGAAGAGAATCATGACGGGAAAATCAACTTCCAAAGTCTGTTCGGCTACCTTGAACAGGTCATCCTGGATCCGGTGTTCAGGGGCGGTTCGCTTGAAACCGTGTTTGCCGGCATCAGTCTGGACTTGTATCACACTTCCTTGCCGGAGGGCGAGACCTTCCTGTATGCAAAGACGCTCTTTGGCGGCATAGAGATCAAGATTCCGGCAGACTGGCTGGTGGAAATCATTGCGTCCAAAACGGTGGCGGGAGGCGTGTACGACGCTCGCGTCATCAAGTCTGCGCCGGCGAATCCGGAAAGGAAACTCGTTATCATGGCCGAATGTATCTTTGGCGGCGTGTCTATTGAATAAGATGAAGCCGTTTCCCGAAAACAAAAAGGGCTACCTGGCAGCCAACTTTCTGTTTGCCCTGCCGTATGCCTTCCTCACCGGAGGGCTGCCGGCAGCCGGCCGTCTGGCAGACGGGGCGGTCTACGGCCTCCTGCTTGTTTTTGCCGGAATAGCGCTGTGGAACCTCTTCTCCCATGCACTGCCGGATGTATCCGGCTTTCCGTACCGGCCGGTTTTTATCGCGATGCTCGCGGTGTTGACCACCGGATGCCTGGCAGGTGTGGAGACGCTGGCCGTGTACCTCTGTTTTCCCTCCTGCCGGCATGAGACGCTGGCGGCTGTTCCGGTGCGTCTGTTCCTTACGTTTCTCTGGTTTGCGCTTGTCAGGCTGTACCATCTTTCATCGGCCGTCAGGCAGGAGGCCGCGACGCCCCCCGTCCCGTCCCTCTCCCCTGCGCAGGCACAGGCGTCGCCCGTTGAACGTATCACCGTCCGCCACGGTCAAAAGATCAAGATTATTCCTCTTGAAGACATCCTGTACCTGTCGGCCGACGGCGATTACGTTTCCATTCACACCGCCGAAGGGCACTGGCTGAAGGAACAGACCATGAAATATACGGAAGAAGTACTCCCCGCCCACCGTTTTGTACGCATCCACCGTTCCTACATGGTGAATCTGGCGCAAATCAGCCGCATCGAGCGATATGGCGAAAAGCAGTCCGTCGTCCTGCACAACGGCGAGAAAATCCGCGTCAGCTCCGCCCGCTATCAACTGCTAAGACAAAGGCTGGATATTTAGTTCAGCGCGTAGGATGTACTCCGGCCGCCGCTGTTCCGCTTGCGAAGGATGTTTTTCTGGATCAAGTCCTGAATATCGCGCAAGGCCGTATCCGGCGAACAGAAATTGACCGTTGCCCAGCAGGAAGACGTCAGTTTGTCGTCCATACCCTCCCACAACAGGTTAATCATCTTCACCTGCCGTTCATTGAGGCGAATGAGGCGGTATCGCTCCCAGAATTTCGATTTCTCCAGTATCCGCGTCAGCGAGTTTTCGGTTTCCTCCAGTTCGGTTTCGAGACAGTAAAGATACCACCTCAGCCACTCGGTAATGTCAAGATTTCCGTTCCGCATATTCTTCATCACATCATGATACATCTCTTTCCGGCTGCAAATCTGCGACGAGAGGCTGTACAGCCGCTGCGGAGAGTTGTCGGCGCGAGTGAGGAACATATCCGACAGGGCGCGTGCGATCCGCCCGTTGTCTTCGTCGAACGGCCGGATCAGGGACATGCGCAGACAGGCTACGCCGGCTTTGATAACCGGATCGGTCGGGTGAATGGTATTCATCCACTGGATAAAGCGTTTCATTTCTTCGGAAACCGGGTAGGAATCCTGGATATAGAGATACCCGGACGTGCCGCTGCTCATCTCGTACAGCAGGGTGTTGCGGTATGCGGCCTCGCCGCGGGTGGCGCTCAAAGCCCTTTTCCATTTGAACAGACGTTCTTCGGTAACGGGCAGCGCGCAGTTGAACAAAACGTCGGCATGTACCTGCACGGCGGGATCGGCCAGCGGGTCGACGATCTCCGCGCGGCCGGCAGACGCATCCGAATTTAACTGCCTGGCGACGGAGGCCAATACGGCATCCGCGTCCAGCGCGACCCCTTCCAGTTCGGCCGACTTGACGACGTCCAGCGCAATGGAATTGAACAGGAGTTCCCTCTTCAGGTCTGCTCCCAGTAAACTTGCTTTCCCGGCAAGCCGTCCCTGCCGGTTTCTCACTTCACCCAACACGCAGGACAATTCTTTCATGTTCCACGTCAGATACGGCCATCCCTGTTTTTGCCAAATACATGTTTCCATATGTTTTCTCCGAATTATTTTCGGCAAAAATAAGGGATATATTTCGATTAGCACGCCTTTATAATACTAAAAATATATAACGACACGAAATTAGATTGAATATGTGTGCCTGACACGCAAAATTGTTTTTGAAAGCTTCAACAGGAATAGATTCTCCCGTTTTCCAAATATTGAATCCATTCATAAAACCCGTTTTGATTCTATTTATCGTCAACTATACAGCCACCGGCTCAACGTTCGTTCCGCGGCATTAAATTCGGCGCCGATTTTGACGGTCTTGCGATCACCGGCGGTGAAGGGAATAAGATAGCCCTTGTCATCAATTTGTTTCAGGGCGTCTTCGGCGGTCGCATTGCCGGAGAGTTTGAACTCGAAGACATAGACCGTGCCGGCTGTGATGACAACGGCATCGGCGCGACCGGCGGCGCTGCGCTGTTCCGCCTCTACAAACTGACCCATGAGTTTGAATACCAGATAAAATACGGTCTGGTAGTGCCGTTCCGTTTTGTCGTTCAATTCGTAGGGAATACCGGCAAAGAAGGCGCGGAGGCGGGTCATGAAAGCATCCACGTTGCCGGCCTGCAAGTCGCGCACAAATTTCGCTGCGGAAAAATCGCCTGTCATGTCGCGCGGTGCAAAAGCAGGAAC
>JAITQL010000019.1 GCA_031288935.1 Tannerella sp. | reverse complement strand
CAAGTGATAACAACAGGCAAACAATCCCGGTAGGGATTATAGCCCGGTAGAAAGGAATACGCCTGCACAATCCGGCATGCCGGGTAAGGCGGGAGCGATGCGTTTCTACCGGGCTATATTCCCTACGGGAATGGGACAGTCGGCAAACAATCTTTTACAGGTTATTCATTTTACGTTACTCAATGAAAGACTCATTTTCCAGCAGGAATGAAGCAAGGCGATCATTTGAAAAGCAGCTTTCCCTTTTGATTCCGTAAAAGTTCTGCTATTCCACGCCCCAGGCCGTATTGGGAGCGGCTCCCATCTTCAGCTTCAGGCTGCCGCCCCGCAACAGTTCCTTCGCCGGAAAACGGAAAGAGGACAGGGGCTGCCCGTTCAGTTCCGCCGATTGCACATGGCAGTTGGTACGCGAAGCGCCTTCTGCCTCGACGGTGAAGGTCTTCCCGCGCCCGAAGCGTTCGCCCAGGTCGATGACGGTTTTTTCAAACAGCGGACTGGCGATTTCGTACACCGGCTCGACGCTGCATCCGCCGTCGGTCTGGAACAGTCCCAGCGCGGCCATGACAAACCAGGCGCTCATCTGCCCCTGGTCTTCGTCGCCAAGATACGCATTGGCGATGTCGAAGCCGTAGTAACGGTCGATGATGGAACGGCTCCAGCGCTGCGTCTGCCACGGTTGCCCCACCCAGTTGAACAGGAAGGCAAAGTGCATCGACTGCTGGTTTCCCTGCACCACGGGGAAGTCCCAGTACTGATCCCCCGGCGCATTGTATCGCCACGGCTCGCTGGCCTCGAAGCCCCACGTGAGCCGGTCGATAAATCGCTGTCTGCCGATGGCTTCCGCCAGCGCGGGCACGTCCTGCGGCACGAAAAAAGTGAGCTGCCAGGCGTTGCCTTCCACATAATCGCTGTTGGCACCGGACTTGAACGGGTCAAAGTCCTTTTCCCAGCTGCCGTCGGGATAGCGTCGCCGCGCATAGCCCGAATCAGGCTCGATGAGGTTGCGCCACCAGGCGCCGCGGTCGGCAAACACCCGGTAGTCGTCCTCCCTGCCCAGGGCTTTGGCCAGCTGGCTCACCGCCCAGTCGTCGTAGGCATATTCCATCGTGTTGGAGACGCGCCCCTTGCCCAAAGGAACGTAGTGATAACGGAGATACGGCTCCAGGTCGCGGTTGCCGGCAAAACCGCCGCCGGGTCTGGCGGGAGGAGTGGTTTGCATCTTTTTGACGGCCTCGAACATTTTTTCGGCGTCATAGTCTCGGATGCCCATCTGATAGGCACCCACGAGCAGCGGAATCTCGTGTTCCCCCACCATCACGGGAATGTATTCCATGCCGGCCGGCCCCTTGGCGAGCCACCCGTTGGCGTCGTACATCGCAAGCTGCGACTTCACCCAGCGCGACGACCATTCGGGCGCAATCAGGTTCCAAACCTGGTTGAGATTCCAGAACGTATTCCAGAACGCATCGCAACCCAGCGCCACGGCGTCGGGATCGGAAAAGCGGCGCACCTCTTCGGTCGCGTCCACCCAGCGGCCGTCGACGTCGCTGAACAGGTTGCGGCAAAAAGCGCGGTACAGGTTGGTATAGAAACGCATCTTCTCCCGCCGGTCGGAGCCGGTCACGCGGACGCGCCCCAGCAGGTCGTTCCACGTATCGCACTGGTATCGGCGGACGGCCTCGAAATCCCATCCGAAGGGACGGGCGATTTCGGCCTCCAGGTTCTTCCGCGCGCCCTCCAGGTCTACGTAGGAGATGGCGGAACGTACCTGCACGACATTGCCGGGCTGCGCGTCAAATTCGGCATAGCATCCGGCACGGGACAGCCGCCTGCCGCCAACGGGACGGTTCGCGGAAAGCGTACTGTCCGACCAGCCGCCGAAGCGGGTGATGTCGCGATCAAACTCGACAACGAAAAAGAGCGTGTAATCCTGATCCGCATCGTGCGACCATACCTCCCCGGAGTGCTGCCGGCAAAAGCCCTCTATCCGCCTGGCGCCCGCCTGTTGCATGTGCGCTTCGAGGATGTCGTACCGATATTCGGCCGGGACGTTCAGGTCGATCAATACCCGTGCATCCTCCCCTTCGGGATACGTGTACCGCTGGAAGCCGCAGCGCGAAGTGGCGGTAAGTTCGGCGGTAATGTCATAGTCCGTCAGCTTGACCCTGTAATATCCCAGGGGCGCTTCCTCCGTCGTCTTGTCAATCGCCGAGCGATAGGCGCCGTCCGACCGGATCAGGCCGGACTGGTCGCCCGTGCGGATTTTCAACGCCCCGGTTACGGGCAACATGCCCAGACCGGCCATCGTCCACTCATGAACGTGACTGAACAGGCCGACGCTTTCAAACGAAGGCTGGTAACCTGCCTGCCACCCCCCATTCTGGTTGTCGGGGCTGAGCTTGACCATGCCGAAAGGCATCCACGGGCCGGGAGCGATCATCCAGCGTGAATGAGCCGTCCCCATCAGCGTATTCACATAATCGGCAGGCGTAACGGGCGACTGCGGCGACCGCTTCACCCGTCCCCTTGCCACCTTCTTTCCGTCGATGTACACGGCGTAGCTGCTTTCGACACTGTCCGCGACGGCAGGCATGGGCGCCTCCAGCACGTAACGCCCCTGCTCCAGCGTCTGCTCAAAAATGGATTCGCCGTCCAGCCGGACGGCGAGCACGGGACTGCCCGACAGATGTTCCACATCCACCAGCAACGGCTGCGCCTCCGTCTCCGCCTTCCCGGTCGCAACCGTATAGTCCGCCGCCTTCACCCCTCGCACATAAGCCGCCGGATGAACCGCCTGCAAACGCGCCTGCGCCGGCCCCTCCAGCCTTATGCAGTCGAAGGTCAGCCACGATCCTTCGAGCGTAGCCAGCCGGATTTCGTTGCCCCCTTCGCGGATAAATCCGGCGGCAAGGGGAATCTCGACATGCAGCAGCGCCGTATCCGTCTGCGCGCTCATGTCGCCGTTGCCCTCCGGAACGGCGTATTTCCATGACTGCCCGTTTACGCTGACCTTGAACAGGGGCGGATTCTCCCTGCTGCCGTTCAAAATGTCAACGGTCAACGTCCAGCCGCCCTTTTCCGGGACAGTCTCCATGCCGAAGAGGATATTCAGCACATGCGTCCGCCATCCGGCCGTTCCGCTGGTACCGCCCCACGTGTCCGCCGGTCCGGGCAGGATGAAAGGCCAGTCCCCGGCGGGCGTTGAGCGTCCGATCAGATAGAAACGGTCTTCCCATCCGAAATCGTGTTTGAGAAAATCCTGACAGTTGTCCGGCGCAAGAGCAAACTCCGCCGTCCCCCGGTCTGCCGCGCCGATCTGCCAGATCACGGCCGGGACTTGTTCCCCGTGCCGGCACGACACGGCCACGAAAAGCAGCAGCAGAAGAGCAAGTCTCCTTCCCTGCAACGACAGCATAACGCTGCATCTGTTTCTTGTATTCATCATTCAGACTGTATTATTTGAAGTGCACAAATATATCATTTTTTCCCGATACGCACGAAAGAAAGCCAAAGATTCAAAGATTCAAGAATTCAAAGATTCAAAGATTCGTTTCACGCAGATGAAGGGGATTTCAACGCAAGGAGGGGGTGCGGCGTTCCTTTCAGGATAGCTGTTACCGTATGGCAAACTCCGCTCTGTGTTTATATTCTTACAGTTCATAATTCTCCATGGTTTCAAGACAGCGGCAGGCGTCGGTGACGCTGGTGATGTGTTGAATGAGGAGGCTGCGCTTGTTGCCCTGCTCGCGGAGGGTGCATGTGCGGGGATACTGCTGGATGTAAGCGATGATCTTGCCGAAGGCGCGGCTCTGGTAGTAGAGGCTTTCGGAGTTGGAAGGAAGATACACGACCATTACTCCCTTTTTCAGGACGATCTTTTCGATACCCAGTTTCCTGGCCTGGCGACGCAGACTGACGATGCGGATCAGCTCTTTGCCTTCGGGCGGAACCGTTCCGAAGCGGTCTTTCAGACGGGCGGTGAAAGCGGTCAGTCCGGCTTCGTCGGCGATGGAATCCAGTTCGCGGTAGATGCCTGTCCGTTCGGAATCGTTCGGGATGTAGGAAGGCGGGAACATCAGTTCCAGGTCGCTTTCCACAAATGTTTCGCGGACGTAGGCATCGCCCTCGTCCGGCGTATCCCCGTCCGGTGCGAAGAGTTCGGCAAACTCGTCGGTTTTCAGTTCGTCGACAGCCTCTTCCAGTATCTTCTGATAGGTTTCATAGCCCAGGTCGGCGATGAATCCGCTTTGTTCGGAGCCGAGGATGTTGCCTGCGCCCCGGATGTCGAGGTCTTGCATGGCGATGTGTATGCCGCTGCCCAGTTCGGCAAAGTGTTCGATGGCTTGCAGGCGCCGTCTGGCTTCGGAGGGAAGCGTGGCGAGGGGCGGCGAGAGCAGGTAGCAAAAGGCCTTGCGGTTGCTTCGCCCCACGCGGCCGCGCAACTGGTGCAGCTCCGAGAGTCCGAACCGGTGGGCGTCGTTGACGAGGATGGTGTTGGCGTTCGGAATGTCCAGTCCGTTTTCGACGATGGCTGTCGATACCAGCACGTCGTATTCGTAGTTGACAAAGTCGAGGATGATTTTCTCCAGCTGTTCAGACTCCATCTGTCCGTGTCCGGTGGCGATGCGTGCGTCGGGCACCTCGCGCCGTATCAGCGCTTCGATCTCGTGGATGTTGCGGATGCGGTTGTTGATGAAAAAGACCTGTCCGTTGCGGCTCATTTCAAATTCGACGGCTTCGCGGATGATGTCCGGGTGGAAACGCTGCACCTCCGTTTGAATCGGGTAGCGGTTGGGCGGCGGGGTGTGGATGTTGCTCAAGTCGCGGGCGCCCATGAGGGAAAACTGGAGCGTGCGGGGGATGGGCGTGGCCGTCAGAGTCAGCGTGTCCACGTTCGTCTTCATCCGGCGCAGCCGTTCCTTGACTGCTACGCCGAACTTCTGCTCCTCGTCGATGATGAGCAGCCCCAGGTCGTTAAAAACGACATCCTTGCCTACGAGACGGTGCGTGCCGATCAGGATATTGAGTTCGCCCGTGCGGAGGCGTTGCAGGATCGTCCGGATCTCGGCGGAGGAGCGTGCCCGGCTGATGTAATCGACGGTGCAGGGGAAGTTCTTCAGCCGTTCCGAAAAGGTGCGGAAATGCTGGCAGGCCAGTACGGTGGTGGGCACCAGTACGGCGACCTGCTTGTTGTCCGCCACTGCCTTGAAGGCCGCCCGCATGGCCACTTCCGTCTTGCCGAATCCCACGTCGCCGCAGATCAGTCGATCCATCGGGCGGTCGCTCTCCATGTCGGCCTTGATGTCGGCGGTGGTTTTCATCTGGTCGGGCGTGTCTTCGTAGATAAATCCGGCTTCGAGTTCGTCCTGCATGAAGCTGTCGGGGCTGAAGGCAAAGCCCTGCTCGTGTCGCCGCCGGGCGTAGAGGCGGATCAGGTCGCGGGCAATGTCCTTGATCTTTTTCCGGGTACGGTCTTTCATGCGCTCCCACGCGCCGCCGCCCAGTTTGCTGAGCACGGGCGGTTCGCTGTCCTTGCCTCTGTATTTGGCCAGCTTGTGCAGGGCATGGATGCTGACGAAGACGATGTCGTTGTTGCGGTAAATCAGTTTGACGGCCTCCTGCAGCCGGCCGTTCACTTCGGTGCGCACCAGTCCGCCGAACTGCCCGACGCCGTGGTCGATGTGCACAATGTAGTCGCCCGTCGAGAACTGGTTCAGTTCCTTGAGCGAAAGCATGATTTTTCCGCTCCGCGCCTTGTCGCTTTTCAGGTTGTACTTGTGATAGCGTCCAAAGAGCTGGTGATCGGTAAAGATGCACATCTTCAGCGTATGGTCGGCAAAGCCGCCGTGCAGCGTCCTGTTTACGGCCGTGAAGGAGAGGTCTCTGTCTCCCCGGTCGTGAAAGATGGCGCGGAGGCGGTCGGCCTGTTTTTCGCTGTCGCTGAGCAAATAGAGCGTATAGCCATCAGCCAGGTACTGGCGGAAGGATTCGCCGACGCGGTCGAAGTTCTTTTGGTAGTGCGGTTGCGGTTCGGTGTCGAAGACGAGCGTCGCGTCGGGCGTCCCGAAGGCCTTGCCCGCGATCTCCATGCGGCGGAACGAAAGCGCGGAACGCAGGAAATCGTCTTTCCCGACCAGCTGTTTCCGCATTTCGTCTACGGAAGCGAACGACATTTCGTCGCCCTGAACAGGCGTTTCTTCCCACAGGCTGCCGATGCGCTCCACGCACCACGCCAGGTCTTGCGTGACGATGCAGGCGTCTTCGGGCAGCAGGTCGAGCAGCGACATGCGGCGGTCGTGCCGGCGGCTGACTTCGGATATGATGGAGATGGACTGGAGTTTTTCTATGGACAGCTGCGTTTCCACGTCGAACGTACGGACGGTTTCCACTTCATTGCCGAAGAAGTCGATCCGGTAGGGATATTCGTTCGAGAAGGAGAAAACGTCGATGATGCTGCCGCGCACGGCATACTGTCCCGGTTCATAGACATAGTCTGTCCGTTCAAAACGCAGCGAGTCGAACACGTCGGCCACAAAAAGCGCATCCACCTTTTCGCCGACGCTTAACGTTAAGGTATTGGCCAGGAGTTCTTCCTTCGACAGCACTTTTTCGGCCAGGGCGTCGGGACAGGTGACGATGAGGCAGTCGGGCCGGGCGTTTTGCAGCGCGCCGAGCGTTTCCGTCCGCAGGATCGTATGCGCCGGGTCGGTATGTCCGTACTTGATGTGCCGGTGATAGGCGGAGGGAAAGAACAGCACCGGTTTGCCGGCAAGCTGCACCAGGTCGCTGTACACGTACCCGGCCTCCTCCAGGTCGTTGAGAACACACAAAAAAACGCCGCCCCGCTTCATAAAAAGCGAGGCAATCGTCATCGCCGCACCCGAACCGTTCAAACCCTTTACAAGCATCTGCCTGTTTCGGGCGTCTTGGCAAAGGGCAGCCAGTACCTGTACCTGCGGATGAGCAGCGTATGCAATGAATAAATCAGGAATCGTCAACTGTCAATAGGTTAAATCCGCTGCAAAGATAACAAGAAAGTCGAAAATAGCGAACGAAAAGTAATCGGACGCCGCGCGAAGACCGGAAGACGCTGGAAGAAATCGGAATGGAGCCTTTGTCACATGCCGGTGGAAAAAGAATGCTGCAACATCCTGCGGAATCCCGTCCGGGATGATATGCCGGTCATATCATACATACCATCCCTGCGGGATTTGGGCGGACGTGTCACGTGCAATTTCCTACCGACATCCTGTCCCCAGCGGGACAGGTGCAATGCACAAAACCATGCCGCGTGAAGTATAAACAGTCTACTTTTGCAGGCGAACAAAAAAAGCGGTATGAATGATCTCTCCGTAAACAGCATATGCTATCGGCATCTAAAATTCAAGATTCAAGATTCACCCGTTGCAACCCTGCCGCCGATTTTCGGGCTTGCAACGACTGTATCAACCGGATATTTTTCACATGTCGAACTATATATATAATGGAAGGGCAACGCCCTTATGACGGCGGTGTCGTTTGCAGGGACAGCCTTGCCGGTGGAGACATGCCCCCGGACACGGTTTGTCATGCGGTAACAGGCCTCCTGAAAGAAACGATGCACCCCGTCATTGGTAACGCAGTGAAGCAATCCAGAGGAATTGAATATCGAGAATTGAGAATGACGGGCGCGGCATCTCGTCATTCTTCATTCCCGGGAGGGCTTCGCTGTGACGGCGATCGTGCAAAAAAAGAAACACCGGAAGAATATCATTTCTTTTTTTTGCAGAATCGTTTTCTTTTCCGTAATTTTGGCGCCGATATTTTTCACGATTTTTTATTTGTTCAGAATGATGACTGTGACGTTTAATTTCCCAAAATACATGCGGACGGCAACCCTTGACGGGAC
>JAITQL010000171.1 GCA_031288935.1 Tannerella sp. | reverse complement strand
CGCGCCACGTAATTCGGCCGGATATAGGCCAGATTGCCCGGTTCGCCGAAGTGCATCTTGACGGCTACAAACTGGTTTTTGAAGTCAATACGTTCGATTCCGGCACGTCTGACAAGCCGTTCCATCTTGGTCGGCAGGCTACTCGACGGCGTAGTTCTGAGATTGGTAAAATAAACTTTCGATACTTCCATATTAAAACATTGAATAAAACAACATATACATAATCAGACACGGGAGGGGGGGTACCGTATTTTCCCGCATCGGTTTATTATAAATGCAAATGTACGAAAATAATTTATAGTCCGGTGTATTCAAAAAACGACAGGATACTCAACGGGTAGATTTTCAGTCAAGGCGTTTTGTCAGCCGGAAGAGAAGGCGTAATAACGTTTCTGCCTGCATGATGTTATCTCCAGTGCTTATTCTCCCGTTGTCCGGAGAGAAAGTTGTTTTTATAATCATTCCGATTCTTGAAATTTTGACTGCTTTGGCAAACAATCTATAAGTTGGATCACTAAACTCTGCCATCGACTGGATAACTGAAATTCCGACTAATGGACTTTTGGGGATAATTTCATTGAATCTGCGTGAAACGAATCCTTGAATCTTTTTCCGTGTTTGGTTCCGGCCTGAAAAAAATTACTCTTGCCCTCTTCACAGAGGACAAGAGTATGCTTATTGAATTTGAATAAACTTAAAAACATGTTCCACCAACATTGAGACTTATCTTGGAAGAAACGTCTCATACAAAATCCGCTGCAAATGTACTTGGAATATACGAGAGTTGCAAGCATCATCCAAAAATAATTCCGGCAAACCCGGCCGGATGTGCGGATGTGCGTGACCGCCGCTACGGATCACTCTCAAGGCAGCTTCGCGGACAGCTCCTGCAGCAGGGCGTCCGCCTGCCGTACGGGTTCACCGTTTTCGTTGCAGGCGCCTGCAAGGTAGCGTCCCTTCCAGACGACGGGAAGGTCGCCGTTGTACTTGTCCCTGATCACCAGGGCGCCTTCTTCCGGCGGCAAGGGCTGGCCGGTGAAGGCGAGATAACTTGCCAGCACCTCCTTCGCGCCCTCTTTCGACCGGGCGTCGACCACGAACAGCTGGAATGCGAAACCGGCGATCTCGTACTTCGCCGCATAGACGCCTTTCAGAAACTCGTGTCCGATGTATCCCGAAGTGATGTAAGCCTCCGTATGCGGGATTTTCCCCTTTTCGGGAAAGCAGTTCATCACCGGCGGACAGGCGGCGGCCGGGTCAATCCTGTCGGACAAGGCCTTCGCGACGGCATGAAGCGCGCGCTGTACATCGCCGGCGCTGTTGCTCCACATCTTCACGTACATGCAGCCGGCAAAGAAATACAGGCTTTTGCCGTCGCCCTGCGCTTCGCCGCCAACGGGGAAAAAGGGCAGTTCCGCAGAACGTTCCGAGGCGTACATGCCGAAGGCGTCTTCGGGCGTGGCATGGCGGTAGGCCTGGATCGTGATGTAGTCGTCGCCCTTTTTATATTCCAGCGACGTCATTTCCCTGAAATTGTTTTCCAGATACAACGGCGCGGCTCCGTTGATGCGGTCAAACAAATTGTCGGGGCTGAACACTTCCGTTTCCGCCGGCAATTCCCATCCGGGGATGGCAATCAGCCACGCCCGGAGCTGTTCGGGCGTCTGCGCCGGCGCTTGCGGCACGGCAAACAGACAAACGCCCCACAGGATAGCATCTCTCAATCTGTTCATATCCTTCTTCTCCCGTCAGGTTAAAAATACATCCGGCACGTGCATGACGGGCGTAATGGCGGCGATCTTCGAGGCCACGTCAAAGCCCGACGTGCATTTCACGCGACAGTTCTTGCCGCAGCTGCTGCAGGCGTTCTGCGGCAGGTTCAGTTCCAGCAGCGTTTCCCTGGCCAGGCCGGCATTCCGGTATCCGTAGGCATACATGTAGGCGCGCATCATGTCGGGGATCGGCAAGTGTTCGGCACACGCATCCCTGCATTTGCCGCACTGCTGGCAATACAGCAGTTCCCTGCCGCACAGCAGGGCGAGGTATTCCTTTTCCGCCGCGGTCAGTTCCGGCTGCCTTACCGCGGCCAGGCATTCGTCAAATTCCGTGAAATTACTGAATCCGGGGATGACGGTGGCAATGTTTTTGTTTTGCCAGACCCACTTCAGGCAGGCCCGGGCGTTGATTTTTTTCTTTCCTCCGGCGTCTTCCACGCCGCCGGTCATGGTTTTCATCGCCACAAATCCCAGTCCGGCCGCGACGCCCCGCTCGATGGCTTCGTCCGTTTCGCGGAGGTTTTCCAGCTTGAAATTATAACTCAGGAGAAACACGTCGTAAATCTCCGCGCTGATGGCGGCGTCGATCATTTCGGGCTTGTTGGCGTGTGAAGAGACGCCGATGTAACGGATTTTTCCGTCTTCCCTGAACTTCTTCAGCAGGCGGACGACCCGCCCGTCGGTAATGATCTCCGTCCGTTCAATCGCATGGATATAGAAAATTTCCACGTGATCCGTCTGCAACCGTTTCAGGCTTAAATCGAGCAAGGCGGTAAACTCCTCTTCGAAATGCTCGCTCAGGGGGTAGTCAAACTTGCCCTTCGTGGCAAGCTGAAACGAATCGCGCGGCTTGTCGCTGAAAAACCTGCCCAGCATCTCTTCGTTACGTCCGCCCTGATAGCCGTGCGCCGTATCGAAAAAAGTCAGACCGGCATTGTAGGCCGCCCTGACCACGTTTGAATTGTCCGCACGCATCACGCCCATACTTAAAACGGGTACTTCCAGTCCGGTTCGACCCAGTATCCGCACCGGATACTCCTCCGCCTTGCTGCTGCCGGACGATCCGCTGACCGTCGATGCCGACACATTCGGGAACAGCAGGCTCCCCACTCCGGCCGTTGCCGACCAGCGAAAAAAATCCCGCCGGTTCACTTTTCCTGTTTTCATTGAATTTGCTTTTTTAGATTAAAACCATGTCAAATGCAGTCGCAAAAATAGGGGAAGACAGGCTAAGCGGCAACTTTTCAGCGCCTTGATTTCAGCAATTGAAAACAAAACGAATAATGAAAACGGTAAGACGAAAATCCTTCTCCCCGGTACGATACCGTACCGGGGCGGTTCGGATCACATTCTTTCGGGCAACGCGATTCCCAGCAGGGACATGCCCGAACGCAGCACCTTCGCCACGTTGGCCGACAAGACGAGCCGCATTTTTTTCACGGCCGCGTCGGCTTCGTTCAGGATGGAATAGTCGTGATAAAACTGGTTGTACTCCTTCACAAGATCATAGACATAGTTGGCGATGCAGGCCGGACTGTACGTTTCGCCGGCCTCGCCGACCGCCGCCGCATAACCGGCCACCGCCTGAATCAAGGTCTCCTCCTTGGCCGTCAAAGGCGTCTGCGGCGACAGCGGTTCGGAGACATCCGCGCCCTGTTCCGCCGCCTTGCGCAGGATGGAGCAGATCCGGGCATGGGTATACTGGATGAATGAACCCGTATTGCCGTTGAAGTCGATGGATTCCTTCGGATTGAAGACCATGTTCTTTCGCGGGTCTACCTTCAGCATAAAGTACTTCAGCGACCCCAGTCCGATGATGCGGATAATCTCGTCCGCCTCTTCGCGGCTCAGGCCGTCCAGCTTGCCCAGTTCATTGGAAATCTCGCGCGCCGTGCCGATCATTTCCTCCATCAGGTCGTCCGCATCGACAACGGTTCCTTCTCGACTTTTCATCTTTCCTTCGGGCAGTTCCACCATGCCGTACGAGAAATGCACCAGTCCCCGGCCAAAGGCGAAGCCCAGCTTGTCCAGCAGGATGGAGAGCACCTGAAAGTGGTAGTTCTGCTCGTTGCCGACGACGTAGACCATGCGGTCGATCGGGTAATCGTCGAAACGCAGCCTGGCCGTGCCGATGTCCTGCGTCATGTACACCGACGTGCCGTCGGAACGGAGAAGCAGCTTCTCGTCCAGCCCGTCGGCCGTCAGGTCTGCCCAGACGGAACCGTCCTCGCGGCGATGGAAAATCCCCTTCTCCAGCCCTTCCAGCACGGCGCGTTTCCCTTCCAGATAGGTCTGCGATTCGTAATAGATGCGGTCGAAATCCACCCCCAGCCGCTTATAAGTCGTCTCGAAACCCTCATACACCCAGCCGTTCATCGTTTGCCACAAGGCCACGATCCCGGCATCGCCGGCTTCCCATTGCCGGAGCATCCCGCGCGCCTCGGCCATCAGCGACGACTGCGCTTCGGCTTCTTCGCGGCTCAACCCGCGGGCTTCAAGCGCGCCCAGTTCTTCCTTGTAACGTTTGTCGAACAGCACGTAGAAATCGCCCACCAGATGATCGCCTTTCCGGCCGGCCGAAGCCGGCGTCACTCCCTCGCCCCACTTCTGCCACGCCAGCATCGACTTGCAGATATGGATCCCCCGGTCGTTGACGATATTTGTTTTCACCACCCGGAAACCGTTTGCCTTCAGGATTTCCGACAGACTGTATCCAAGCAGGTTGTTGCGGATATGTCCCAGATGAAGCGGTTTATTTGTATTGGGCGACGAGTATTCGATCATCACCAGCGGCGACTGTTCCGTGACCGGACGCATGCCGTAGTGCGGCAGGCCGTTCACTTCGTTCAGCAGTTCCACCCATAGCCGTGCGGCCACCGTCAGGTTCAGGAAGCCTTTAATCACGTTGAACGCGGCCACGGCCGGTTCCTCGCGCAACAGATAATCGCCGATTTCATGCGCCGTCTGTTCGGGCGACTTTTTCGACGCCTTGAGAACGGGAAAGACCACGAACGTGAAATGTCCCCGAAACTCTTTCTTTGTCTTCTGCAATGGCGCCTCCGCCGTTTCCACGCCGTAAAGACGCTGGATCGCAGCCCGGATCGCAGCTGCAAGTTGTTGTTCGATTGTCATAATTGAAAAATTTCCCGCAAAGGTACAAAAAACCCGTAAACCGGCGTATCCGGGATTCAAGACGGGTACATTTCAAATCGTCGCTTTGCATCCGTTGCTATTGGAAAATGAACGGATCATTGAGTTCAATGGAAGACTCATTGAATTCAATGAAAGACCCATTGAGTTCAATGGAATATCTATTGAATTCAATGAAAGACTCATTGAGTTCAATGAAATATCTATTGAGTTCAATGGAATATCCATTGAGTTCAATGGAAGACCCATTGAGTTCAATGAAAGACTCATTGAACTCAATAAACGGCTCGTTCAGGTAAATGAATGGACGGCTCGTTCCATGAAATGTGAGCAGGGCGACAATTAGTTTCGCGCAGAGGAAAGGGATTTAAAGGCGGATGCTGCAAAACGGGAGCGGCAAGGAATGAATGTCATGCGTTCAGTACGCATTTTTTTCTCCCTTGAACATGTTGACGATGGTGACGAAGATGATTTTCAGATCCAGGAAAAACGACCAGTTTTCGATGTACCACACGTCGCGCTTCACACGGCCTTCCATCTGTTCCAGCGTCCGCGTTTCGCCGCGGTAGCCCATGATTTGCGCCCATCCGGTGATGCCCGGCTTCACCAGGTGACGCACCATGTACTTGTCGACCAGCTGGGAATACAGCTCCGTATGCTTCAGCATGTGCGGACGCGGGCCGACGACCGACATGTCTCCGAGCAGCACGTTGACGAACTGCGGAAACTCGTCCAGATTGGTTTGCCGGAGGAAACTGCCGATCTTCGTCGTCCGCGGATCATCCTTGACCGCCTGCATCACGTCCGCGTCTTCATTCACCTTCATCGTCCGGAATTTGTAACATTCAAACACCTGCCCGTAAATCCCGGTACGTTTCTGCTTGAAAAGCACCGGCCCGGGCGAACTCAGCTTGATCAGCAGCCCCGTGACTGCATAGAGCAGCGGGTAGCAGGCGAGCAGAAACAGCGCGGAGAACGCCATGTCGAAAGCGCGCTTGATCACCCGGTTGTACGCCGACTGCAGCGGCTCGTTGCGGACGGACAGCAGGGGGATGGACTCCATGATGTCCAGGATCATGCTCTTTTTCACGTCCCGGTAGAAATCGGGAATGATGTAGAACCGGATCATGTTTTTCTCGGCAAAGGCAAGCAGCCCCGAAATCCGTTCACTGCTGGCGCCGGGAAGCGTGCAGTAGATTTCGTCCACTTCGTTTTCAAGTACGAACGCTTCCATTTCGCCGATCCGTCCCAGGTAATTCGGCAGAATATCCTTCAGCATCCGGTTGTCGTCAAAGAATCCCAGCACACGGAATCCGTACGAAAGGTCGTTCTTGATGACGCGGAAAAGCTCCATCCCGTTCTTTCCGGCGCCGATGATGATGATGTTTTTGGAATTGTATCCTTTCCGGCGATAAGTCTTGACCGCTACGCGCACCAGTACGCGCCATACGGAGAAACAGACCATCAGGGTGATGTAGTAAACCGCGATAAAGGTGGCCAGGTCGTTGCCCACGTTCAGGAAAACCAGGCACGTGGCAAAAAGAAACGTCTGGAGGGTAATCAGCGTCAGCGACCGTTGCACGATCTTGTCGAGGAACACGACGGACAGGTGCAGCTTGACGGGAACAAAATACAACGCAAAGAAATAGCAAAAGTTCAACAGCAGCACCACTTCCCTTAAACTGCGGGTAATCGCGCCGGTATACAAGCTATCCATTTTATAGTAGATAGAAAAGAAAATGACGTTCAAGAGAATCAGATCGCCTATTCCAATGATCCATTGAAGGATGTCCGCATGTTTACTGTTTTGCTCCATTTTTCATGAAAATTCCCACAAAAGTATGGATTATTTCAGAGTAAAAAAAATTGCGTACTTTTGTCCGCACAAAAAAACAACCGAAAAAGACGTGGATATTTTGTTTCACAGGACGATATGATGAAGTTATTATTTCTAAGTTTGGCAAGCGGAAGCAGCGGAAACTGCTATTATCTGGGCACCTCCGGCTACGGGATTCTGATAGATGCCGGGATCGGCGTCCGCACAATCCGGAAAGTGTTGAGAGAAAAAGGCATTGATTTCGAAACGATAATGGCTGTCCTGATCACGCACGATCATGCCGACCATATCAAGGCCGCCGGATGCCTGGGCGAGAAATACCGGATTCCGGTTTATACGACCGAAGGCGTGCACGACGGCATCGACCGGAGCCGGTACGTGGAAGAAACCCTGTATCAGTCGCGCCGCACAATCGAAAAAGGCGTCCCCTTCCCGATTCGCGATTTCCGCATCGAAGCGTTTGAAGTGTCGCACGACAGCAGCGACTGCGTCGGCTACCAGATCGAGTTCGACGGACAGCGCTTTACCATTGCCACGGACGTAGGTTTCATTTCCGACACGGTGAGCAGTTACCTTTGCCGGGCAAATCACCTGGTTCTGGAAGCCAATTACGACGAAGAAATGCTGCGGTCGGGAAATTATCCGGACTTTTTGAAAGAGCGTGTCGCCGGACAGACGGGGCATCTGAGCAACCATGCCGCCGCCGATTTTCTGGCCGTGCACTACCGTCCCCACCTGAGAAATATCTGGCTCTGCCACTTGAGCCGTGAAAACAATCACCCCGAACTGGCCGGCAAGACGGTCGACCTCCGAATGCAGCAGGAAGGTATCCTCGCCGGACGCGACGTCACGCTGACCGTGCTCAAGCGCACGACGCCCTCGGAAATCTTTGTGCTGGAATAAAATTCACCCGAATGGGATGCGTTTACCCTGTCCGTCCCCGCCCGTTTAGCCGTTCAGCACATGAATCGTATGGCAGGCGGCCAGCGCTGCCGTTTCCGTACGCAGACGGTTGGCGCCCAATGATACGGGCGTAAAGCCCGACCGGATCGCCAGGGCAATTTCCTCCGGACTGAAATCCCCCTCCGGGCCGATGAGGATCAATGCGTTTTCACCCGCATGATAAATCCGGTTCAAAAGCGGATTGCAGGTTTCGTCCTTTTCGCAATGGGCAATGAATTTGCGTCCGTCAAACGGCTGTCCGGCGAACGCACGGAAAGGGGTCATTCCCGTCAAGACCGGCAGGGTGGCCTGCCGCGACTGTTTCATGGCGCCGACCAGCAGTTTCTGCAAGCGGGCGGTTTTCATTTCATGCCTTTCGGAAAAGCGGCAATCCAAAAGCGTAATGGCGTGGATGCCAATTTCCGTTGCCTTTTCTGCAAACCACTCCATCCGGTCCGCGTTTTTCGTCGGCGACACGGCGATGTGTACCCGATACGGCCGGGACGGTTCGGCTTGCCAGCGTTTCAGCACCTTCACTTCGCACTGCTTCGGACGGGCGCGTACAATCGTTGCCAGATAAAAAAAACCGTTCCCGTCGGTCAGCGTGATCTCGCTGCCTTCGTTCAGCCGCAGCACACGCAGGGCATGTGCCGTTTCCTCTTCCGGCAATACCGGATGAAGGGCTATCTGCGGAGCATAAAAGAGCGGCATCCGTTCAGGTTGAAATAAGGTATGCCGTTAAAGCCTGCCGGATCATTCGCCTTCTTCTTTTTCGCGGCGTTGCAATTCCTCGCTGCAAAGTTTGGCAAACTCGTAATTCTCTTCCCGGATGGCTTGTTCCATGCGTTCCCCGATTTCGTTTTTCTGCATGATTTGCAACCATTCCGTCAGTTGCCCCCTGTCGTCTGTTTTTTCGGGATCCGATTGTGTCTGCAAGGCCGTTTCGCTGTCGTCCTCCGGCGCATTTTCCCCGATCACGACGCCGCATTGCTGCATAATGGCTTCGGTTGTGCAGATATCGCATTTCATGCGCAAGGCAATGGCCACGGCATCGGATGTGCGCGAATCGATCTGCACCGCGCGCGTGCCGTCCGAGAAAACCATCTTTGAAAAAAATATGCCTCCTTCGGACTTGTAAATAAAAACCTCCTGCAGATGAATCCGGAACGTCCGGGCAAAGCGGGTGAATAAATCGTGCGTCAGCGGACGCGCCGGCTGCAGGCCTTCCAATGCAATGGCAATCGACTGCGCTTCCGAAACGCCTACAATCACGGGCAGCCGTCGCGGCCCGTCTTCGGCCAGAATCAGCGCGTAGGCTCCCGACTGTATCTGACTGTTCGTCAATCCCAGCACCTTTAAATTGATTTTTGTCTCCAAAATAAATAACTAATTATTGCTTATGCGTTTTAACTCACACTCTGTTTCTTCCGCCGTTGCTTCTTTCAGGCGGATGTTTTTATGCGCGTCCAACAGGTAGAGCGCCGGCAGGGTTTTCATCGGATAAAGCCCTTCCGTATTGATTTTGGCGCCTTTGTCGTACCCGTTGATCCACGCCGGCGGCATCTGTTCCGCCCATGCCAGCCATTCGGCCGTTGCTTCTTCAGGATAAACGGCCAGTACTTCCATGCGCTTGTCCCCGACCAGCCGGTTGACTGCCTCCGACCCGTTCAGCCGTTCCGTCAAGGCGTGACAGTCTTCGCACTCCGGGTCGTAAAAATAGAGCAAAATCACTTCCGCCTGCAGGGCGTACAGCGTTCCCTGCCTGCCGGACGCCATTGTATACGTGAAGTCGTTTGCTTTTTCCAACTGCCCGGAAACCGGTGACTGTGCCGGACATATGCCGGCCATCCAGAAACACATGCCGATCATATATCTGTATCGTCTGTTCATTGATTTCTCTCATTTGGAGCACAAACGTACATGAAAATCATGAAATTTACAAGCGCGTGAAAAAAAAGCGGGTCAGCCGGCCTGATTCATCGTGTCCTGCCGGGAGGTAAACGCCATCCGGACTTGCTTGTGAAAGTCAGGCATCCGCAGTCGGTGGCGAGAACTTGTCCGCAGGACGAATACCCGGAATACATCTTCGTCTGCAAAAAAGCGCAGCGTCCAAACCGAAACCCGGAAAGCGCGAAATACAATCCTCCGTTATGCTGGCCGGCGCCGGAAATGAACGTTTCTTTTTCCTGTTTCCGCAACTCCGCGGAGAGCCGAAAAAGTCTTTTTCCCGTTTCCGCAGCTCCGAGGAGAGCCGAAAAAGTCTTTTTCCCGTTTCCGCAACTCCGCGGAGAGCCGAAAAAGTCTTTTTTTTATCTTCGCAACTCTGCGATGGAAGGGTTAGAGGTTATCCTTCGATTTTTCCGGCCTTCGACATTTCAACCCTTGTCAATTCCGAATCGTCGCTTTGATCTTTCAGGAAAATGCCGGTACGGTTTATTTTGAAGGCCTGTTCTGCAAGCCAGGC
>JAITQL010000170.1 GCA_031288935.1 Tannerella sp. | reverse complement strand
GTTCAAAGGAGACAATTTGCCGGTAGAATCGGTGAGTTGGCACGATGTGCAGGAGTTTATTCAGAAACTCAATGCACAAACAGGCAAGACATACCGTCTGCCTACGGAGGCGGAATGGGAATACGCGGCGCGGGGCGGCGCTCAAAGCCAGGGATACAGGTACAGCGGCAGCAATACGGTTGGCGACGTGGCATGGTATGACGGGAATAGCGGCGGCACCACCCATCCGGCGGGACAAAAGTCGCCGAACGAGCTGGGCATTTATGACATGAGCGGCAATGTGTATGAATGGTGCAGTGACTACTGGTCTTTTTCTTATAGTAGCAGTTCTCAGACCAATCCTGCCGGGCCTTCGTCAGGCTCTCACCGCGTGTTTCGTGGCGGTGGCTGGAACGACTTCGTCGCGCAGTACGTGCGTGTTCCCTTTCGCTTCGTCGGCGCGCCCGACTTTCGCTTCCGCTACCTGGGCTTCCGCCTGGCCTCCAGTTCAAATTGAGCGGGCAGGGTCAAGCGGGCCTTGTTTTGCCCTTTTGCTTCGCTCGTCCCTCGCTTCGCCTTTTGGCAAAACAACTGCTGCCGAAGGCAGTCGAATTTTTTAATGACAACGGATAAATTTCAGGGACTGTCCGGATGCGTTTTTCAGCAGACTTTATATGAATCTTACCCGAAACTCGGGTTGCGCCGGTTACTTTTTTATTCCGGACAGCATGGTCTTGAGCATTTTCACTACCCGGGGCGTGAAGTTGACGGAGAGGTTCGGTACGTCTGCGCCCTCCGGAAACCGGTTGTTGATGAGGGTAATGCTGTTCAGTTCCAACATGCCCTGCGCATGAAAATCTTCAAAAGGTTCCTTTTCGAGCGCCGACATCCGGCCGTCTAATGAAAGGTCGCTTTCCATGAATCCGGTCAGCTGCACGTCGCGCAGCGGAATGGCACGGGCCAGCGAATCGAGACGGACGGTTCCCTTCATGGCGCCGGCCACCCGGAGGTCGCTTTGAGGCGTTTGCAGATGCAGAGACAGGTCGAACGGCCGTCCGCCCGGCGCCAGATGGAGCCGGTCGATGTCTATCGCACTGCGGTCGAAGACGGCGCCGTCGTACAGGATGTGCATGGCCAGCCGAATCCGTTCGACGGCTTCGGGCAGGCCGGGGAAGCCGAGCCGGGCGCTGTCTATCCGCAGGTGGAAGTTGACCGCGGGCTTTTGCCGTTTATTGAACGTCCCCTTCACGGCTCCGCCGGCGCTGAAACTGCCGGCCGTGAGCAGGCTGTCGAAATCCGCTCTCAGGGCGATGGCCGGAACAAGCGACAGCAGGTGTTTAAAGTCCGTATGGCCGGTGTCGAAGGCCAGATCGGCTATCAGGTCGCCGTCCTGCTTGCCCGCCCTGCCGCCGAAGAGCAGCTCTACTTCGTTGATTCGCAGCCGTCCGTCCTCCAGTTCGAACATCCTCCGGTTCGCGTCGGGACAGATCCTCGCCGCCATGTCCAGATGCGCATGCTGCACCCAGCCGCTGTTGCCCGTGCGGAAGTCAAGGTCGGCCACATGCAATTCCACCGTCCAGCCGGCAGCGGCGCCTTTTTTCACCGGATCTTCGACGATGAGTATATCCATGTCTTTCGCCGCAGTCCGCATCTTGCGCCTGTCGTCGCGAAACGCGATGTCGGCGTCGCATACTTCGATCCGCCCGGTCGAGAACTTCGTTTCAGGCTTCGGCTTGGCTTTTCGCCCGGCTTTCCGTTCGGTTTCCGGCGGTGGCGGAGTTGCCGGCGGAGAGGGCGGCGTTTCTTCCGGCGTCGCCTTCGCCTTCGATTTCAGGATCTGCCAGTTCGCCTGCCCGTCGGCCAAAATGTGCGCGTAGAATCCGGGTTCTTCCAGCCGGATGGATTTTATTTTGACATGTTTTCGGCGGATGAGGCTGCCGAGGCTGAGTACCACGGTCGCTTTCCTGCAGGCGACGAGGGTGTCTCCCTCAAACGCGCCGGTTCCGATCATCCGGAAGTTTTCGAGCGAAAGATACGTGCGCGGGAATTTGCGAATGAAGGACACGCGCAGGCTGGAAAAATCAACCTCCGCGGTGAACAGGCCGTTCAACTGCTTTCGGATTATCTTTCCAAACTGTCCCCTGGCCGGCAAGGGCAACAGGCAGACTGCCCAGACGAGCATGATCACAGATTTTTTTATCATTTGTGCCGTCATATTTGTAACAAGTATTAAAATACGGTTTGCATTAATCAGCCTCGCTCTCGAACCGTTAAAATGCGACCCGCACGAATCGGTTTCCGTCGTGAAACCTTTCCGTGCAGCCCGCACGAGCCGTTTTTCGCCGTGAACCGTTAAAATGCAATCCGCCGCCACCGTTTTCCGTCATGAAACCTTTCCGTGCAGCCCGCCGCCATCGTTTGATGATATGGAACCTGCCCGTGTTAACCGGCAGCAACCCCGTTCACCATCATGATATCCGAAAATACAAAGGGTGCACGGCGCAGCGGGAACGATCCTCCCGCACGCCATGCACCCCGTGCGTGCTGTACATGCTTTTGCTTACTTCGCCTTCTTTTCAGTCAGTTTCTTGAAATTGCACGCCATTTTACCCATGGACGTATCTGCCGATCCCTTGACCACGCCTTTTTCTTCCCAGATGGTCACTTTCACGTATTCGCCTACGTATAGATTGGCCGATAACTTGCCTTCCTTTTCGGTAAACTTCTGCTCCTTGATATTGATATCTCCGCCCTTGACGTCGACTACCACCGCTTCATTCTTTTCCTTTATGTCAAGCGTGTAGCTCTGGTATCCGTGAGGCGCGTCGGGAATGCTTATTTCCCACTTGCCTTTGACCTTGCTTTTGATATCGTTACCGGACCGGGCCTCTACGGCCGCCATACACAGCAGGCACAAACCTGCCAACATTACATACATTCTTTTCATACGATCAAATTATTACATTAAAAAATACTGTGTTAAAAACAAAACTCACTGTCTTTTGTTCAAAAATCGCCCTTGCGTCATACTATAAATTATCGTTCAGCAACGCATCTTCTTCCGGGATGGGAAGGAAATAGCTGTCGTGCGTGGGCTTGTTCAGAATCGCCCAGTCATCGGCAGACCGTCCGGGCAGGAAGGCGTGCGAGGGACTGGCAGAGGCTGCGTCTTCTACCAGTTCAAGCCGCACCAGGTCGAACCAGCGACTGGCGTACTCAAAACCGGCAAATTCCCATCCGCGTTCCACGAATACGGAATCGCGGAATGCTTCGGCGCTCAGGCCGGGCTTCAGGTCGTTCAGATGCGTGCCGACGCCGGCAAAGGCGCGGTTGCGCACGCGGTTGATGCAATCGTAAGCCAGGGCATTGGGCGCGCCGTCGGCCATCGCCTGCGCTTCGGCGTAAATCAGCAACACCTCGGCATAACGGATCACCTGGCTGGTACGGCTGCTGTACCAGTCGTTATCGCCCGCCGGCACCCACTTGTTGACCCCTTCCATGCCTTCCGCTTCCCACATCTTGAAGTAATACGGATGCCGGAACATCATTTCCTGCCAGGGGAGCATCGGCTTGTCTTCCGGCCACGGCAGCGTCGGTACGGTCGTATACCATCCGCTTGTCAACGGAAATTCCGTGACAAAAGTCGCCTCCCGCCGTTCGCCGGCCGGAAAGCGGTGGAAAAAGCCGATCTCCGGACAGTAGGCTTCCCATCCGCCGAACTGCACGGGACGGCATCCCTTGGGCGCCCGCACATTGTAATCATCCGTGGACTTGTTGTACATAAGAGAGAAAACCATTTCGTCGTGTATCAGCGGAGTCACTTTCCACAGTTCCGCGCAGTGATCCAGCAGGCGGTAACCGTATTCCGATTCGTGTTCGACGAGTTCGGCGGCCTTCTCTTTCGCCAGTCTGTAGCACTCGGTTTTCTTCAGCGGATAGCCGGCCATGCTCAGGTAGACGCTGGCCAGCGTAGCCTTGGCGGCTCCTCTGGTGAATCCGCCGCCGTTGGCCTTGACTTCATCAATTCCCTTCCAGGTGACCGGCAACCATTCTTCCGCTATCTTCAGGTCGGCGATGATGGCTTCGTAGATGACTTCGGGAGAACTTTTCGTAATCGTCTTGTCCGGTTCCCTCACCGTTGTCACGTAAGGAATTTCATTGAATATGCGCACCAGCCAGTAATACATGTAAGCGCGTGCAAAATGCGCCTGCGCAGCGATGTAGCGCAGGTTTTGCTCGCTGGTCTCGCCTTCGGCCGTCCGGTAGTTCCGGATAATTCCGTTGGCAATGTTAATGGTGGAATAGCCATACTGCCATCCGTCCAGCACATCACCGTTCGCCGCCTGCCGGATGTAGGTGTCATTCTGAAGGTAAGACGTATTCGCATTGTAAGGCGTCGTCACGTCGTCCCCTCCATAAAGCACGACCACGAACGAAGCGTAATCCGCATTGAATGTCTTGCTGAACCGGCGATACAGCGCATTGTTTGCCATGTCCAGCTCCACCTGATTGCGATAAAACTCTTCCGGGAAGATTTTCCCGTAGGTTTTCTCCTCCAGAAACTCGTCGTTGGACGAACAGGCTGCAAGAACGGCGATGCCGAGCAGCATCACGATATATTTCAAACTATCTTTTTTCATCATTTTTCCAATTTAAAGAGGTTAGTATTCCAACATAAGACTGAACGTATAACTTCGGGGATTGGGGTAGGCGAACCAGTCCAGTCCGGCATCCGTATCGGAGCCTCCCGCGGAAGATACTTCGGGATCGTAGCCCTTGTAATTTGTAAACGTAAACACGTTTTGAGCGCTTACGGCCAGCCGGATGTCGGCAAACCGGGTCGTTTGCTTCGTCAAGCGATACGCCAGACTGAGATTCCGTATCTTCACATAACTGCCGTCCTGTATCCACTGGTCGGAATTGGACATCACCACGTTGCTCAGGGCCAGCTTGGAAAACTCCGCCCAGGGATTTTCGGGTGTCCAGCGGTCTTTTCCGGCGCTCGACGTCACGGCCAGCGAGTTGTCATAGACATTGGCTGCCATGAAATAGCTGAGGTTGAGAATATCCCGGCCGTGCAGTCCTTCGACCAGCACATTCAGATCCCAGTTCTTCCAGGAGAGGTGATTGTTGAATCCCCACGTGAATTTCGGACATGCGTTGCCGATGATCTGGTAGTCTTCCGCATCGTATTTGCTATTGTTGTTCAGATCTTCGTAATGATAACCGCCCGGTTCCTGTCCGAATTTCAGAGCATCCACTACATCGCCGCGCTGCCAAATGCCCAGGTATTTGTATCCGTAAATCGTACCGATGGAGTGTCCCGGAAGAATGATAAACGGACTTTGCGGCATGATGCCGGCCACGGAGGTGCCGCCCCACAGACGATCCTGATCGCCGATGTCAACCACCTTGTTCTCGTTGTGAGCGCCGTTCAGGTTGACGTCATACGACCAGTCCTTGTTTTCAAAGACGACGTAATTAAGGTTGAACTCAAATCCCTTGTTTTCAATCAGGCCGACGTTGGTATTAATCGTTCCGCCCCCGTTGTAAATCGGTATGACGATTTTGGACAGCAGTTTGTCGGTCTGCTTGTAATAGTAATCAAAGGCAAAGGACAGTTTTCCGCCGAGGACGGAGAAGTCCAGTCCGAAGTCGGTTTGTGTTGTTTCCTCCCACTGCAGATAGGGATTGCCGACGACACCCGGATAGTAGCCCGTGTATGACTGGCTGGTAGCCCAGGTGAAGGGGCCGCTCTCCATGGGTGAAAGGGTGGCATACGGGCTGACGGCCTGACTGCCGGTGATGCCCCAGCCGCCCCGGAGTTTCAGGTTTTGGAAAATCTCCGTATCTTTCAGGAAGCCTTCTTCGGAGAGCCTCCAGCCCAACGCAAACGACGGGAAGTTACTGAAACGGTTGTCCCCTCTGAACTTGGAAGAACCGTCGGAACGATACGTTCCGGTGAAATAATACCGTCCGTCATACTGATACGTACCGCGGGCAAAATACGACCGCAAGGCGTCGTTACTGAAACCGGAACCGACATTCTTGATTGCCCCGAGATTCAGATTGTCCCATTCGACAACCGGATAGGCCAGATCCTCGGCATTCGCGTTGAAGGAGCGCGATTGTCCCTGGCTTTCTTCAAATCCGAACATAAGCGACATCTGATGTTTCGCGGCAAAGGTCTTGCTGTATGTCAGGAAGGCATTCATCAGCCATGAACGGGATTCATAGCTGTTTTGCGACGCATTGGCGCGGTTGCCGTTCAATTCCGCCGGAAGAAAATAACGCTGACCGCCGGTGCCGTAGCTCATGGACGCTTTGCCGTCGAAGACCAGTCCGTCGATGATTTTGACCTTGAGGTTCCCCACGGCGCCGCCGTCGTTGGTATAGCGCGTATCTTTCATCGTAGTCAGCAAGACCGGGTTCAACGTCCTTGCGGAAAGCGGATCCAAACTTTGATACGTGCCGTCTTCATTGAATACATTGGCCGTCGGCGACCAGATCAGGGCGGATTGCAGCGGAAGCCCCATGTGATCGCCGCCTCTTCCCAGTCCCGGATTCAATAGTTCACTGTGCCTGACACTTGCCTCGAACTGATAGGATACGCGCTTACTCACTTCGGCGTCCAATTTTGCAATTACGCCGTAATTCCTGGACGAAGTGTTAATCAAAACTCCATCCATCTGATTATAGGTGGGAGAGAGATAATACTTCATCTTTTTGTTTCCACCGGTCAGTACCGCCTTGTGATTTTGGGTCATGCCCGTCCGGAACAATTCCTCCTGCCAGTTTGTTCCACCGTGTTCCCTGAAGCGGGCAATGTCGGCCTCCGAGTAAGTGGCCGAACCACCCATCCCAATGCCTACCTGATTCATGAACTCGGCAAACTCCACCGCTCCCATCATGTCATACAGCCGGGGTACCTGATCGAAAGATACATTGGAATACAGTTTTACTTCGTTCTTTCCCTCCGTACTGCCTCGTTTGGTAGTGACGATAATGACGCCGTTGGCGCCCCGGGAACCGTAGATGGCCGTAGCGGAGGCGTCTTTCAGGATTTCGATCGACTCAATATCGTACAAGTTCGGCATACTGCTGTAATTGCCGTCCACCACAATCAGCGGGTCGTTGTTCCCCAGAATGGAGTTGACGCCGCGGATACGGATCGTAGAACCTTCGCCCGGCGCTCCGTTGCTTCGTCTGACGACTACACCCGGCGCCCGTCCCTGCAAAACAGAGTTGACGGACGAACCCGGCTGGTCAAGAAAAGACTTGGGGGTCACGGAGCTGACAGCTCCCGTCAGATCGGATTTCTTCACCGTTCCGTAACCTACGACAATGACCTCTTCCAAACTCTCCATATCTTCCTCCAGCACAATCCGAAGATTGTTCGTCGCCGCCACGGTCTGTTTTACATAACCGATATAAGATATCTCCAATACAGCTCCCTCCGGTACGCGTAATACAAACCGTCCTTCGCTGTCGGTGACCGTCCCAAGAGTAGTCCCTTTAACCACTATATTTACTCCTGGCAGCGGCTCATCGTTCACACCAACCACAGATCCTCTGATCTCACTGTCCGATGGAGACAATATTCCTTCCGTCTCAATGCTTTTCTCAACTGTTCCACTGACAGTCGCCATGAGCGGCATTGAAATAAATGACAGAAAGAAAATAAAACAGTTCAATTTTGCTTGTCTCCACATGCAAAACTGCCCACATCTCAACACATTTCTCTTCTTCATAGTATCACTATTTTACTATTATTATAGACATTCAACTTTGATTGAAAAACAAGTTGCAAGTTTAGCAATTTATTTTGAAAGATCAGCTAACGATTTTGGTTAATCTTCAAGGGTGCACCCAATAATAATACGTAACAGGTGAAAAAATAAAACAAAGGAGGGAGATTCTTTCCGTTTTCTAAGAAAATATTTTATTTTTGCGGTTTCAATCAAAAACAATTGCATGAAAAAACGTGTGTATATTTGGGTGTTTATTCCCGTATGGTTTCTTTTCTTTCCAGCTCGCGGCATGTCGCAGGAAGCGTGTCCGTTTGGCTTCACGGCGCATATCCAAAGCGGGGAAGAGCATGATCGGATGCCGAAAAATCTGCAGATGATGCGTGATGCCGGCGCCAGGTGGGTACGAACCGATTTTTCCTGGGGCGGCGTGGAATCACCGCAGGGAAACTGGCATTTCGAACATCTCGACCGGGTGGTGGAGGAAACGGGTAAACAGGGTATTCAGGTGTTGGCGCTGCTATTATATAATGTAGCGTGGGCGAATCCGGCTTATCAACATTTGGATGCATGGCTGACGTATGTGGAAAAGACGGTTATGCGTTATAAGGACAAGGTACGTTATTGGGAAATCTGGAACGAACCGAATTTGTTCTGGGACAAAATGGGTGGCAATGCAGCCGAATATGCGGTACTGCTTGAAGCCACGTATAAAAAAATCAAAGAGATAGACCCGGATTTGGTTGTACTTCACGCCGGACTGTGCGGCATCCCGATGGAATATGCCGAAAAGGTCTTCGAGACAGGAGCCGGAAAGTATTTCGACCGGTTTTGTATCCATCCCTACCGTCCGCTGTTGCAGACTATGGAGGAGACCGTCCGTTACCATGACGATCTTGCCGGTCTGCGTACGTTGATGGCCAAGTATAAGGTAGATAAAAAGAGTATCTGGATTACCGAGATGGGATATACTTCGATGGTGCGTATCAACGTGGCGGACAGGGATGCGTTTCATGAAGCCAAAAGCCGGTCGGGTAAAGCCTGGCGGGTAGCCGTTGTGTCCGACGATGATTTTCCGGTCGACCCTGCGTTTGCGGAACAAACCGTCCGGTCGTTTTTCCCGGAAGGCACGTCGCTTGAGTTCATCACGTTTTTTGAATTGAAACGGATGTCCCGGAACAGCTACGACGCCGTTTTTTTTCCGCCGTCGGAAAATCTTCCGCTGCACATCAGCCAGCTCATCGCCCAACCGCTGGTTCATTATCTTGGAAGCGGAGGCCGGGTGTATTATTACACCAAAGAGGGGAAGATGTACTATTACGACGACATGGTAGCCAAAGAGAGAAGCCAGGCTGTTTTTCTCGGACAGACGATGCTCCTTTCGCTGCGCTTCGGGATCGAACGGTATATCTGTTATGAATTTTCATCTCCCGAACGAAACATTTTCGACAGGGAAGATAATTTCGGCGTTGTGCGCCGGGAACTGGAACCTAAACCGGCCTATTATGCGTATGCGACGGTCGGTAAACTTTTTTCGGAAGGATCTGTTATGGATATGTCCGTAGACTGGAACCGGAAGGATTTTTGCGTAGTCAGCTGGACGCAGCAAAACGGAACGCGCGTCTGGGCGATCTGGTCGCCCGAAGGCGTCCGGCGGGTGAACGTGAAAATCGGCAAGGGTCTGCAACAAACGCTCAACGGTTTGGGCGAGGTGATTTCGACGGTTACGGCAGCGTCTGAAACGCTCGAAATCAATGCTGAAATCACCTATCTTGTCGGGCCGGCCACGTTGGATATTCAATAATCAATCGAATAAAAACTGATATTTTGATCATTATATAATTAAGGAAAGAAACATGAAAACGAAATTTTTTACACTTGGATGCTTGATTGCATCTCTGTGCTTCACGGGATGCAACGATGACGATGAAGTGACGGTAAAAGGGATTTCCATTACGCCGGCAACGGTGTCTGCGATGGAAATAGGTGGAACGGTGGAACTGACGGCGACCATTACGCCGGCTGACGCTACGGAAGAAATCCGATGGGTATCGTATGACCCGAAGATTATTTCGATAACAAGTGAGGGGTCGAAGGCGATTCTCAGGGCTGATTCGGCGGGAACGACGCGGGTTTTTGCAACCAACAAGACGGGTATCGTCGTGAGCGAGGAAATTGAAGTAAAGGTCAATTCGGCGGAATATGCCGGCTTTGTGATCGGCAACTACATCGGCACGGCACAGGTAAGCGGAGCGATCAATGCAACCCTTCCCGGCGTGGAAGTGACTTTGGCGCGCGTCGGCAACGAACAGGCGAAAGTGAAACTGAACGTCCTGACGGAAATACCGGATATGGGCGAGCTGACGGTCACGGGGGATGAAGTGTATGTATCGCTGGGCGCGGAGCCGGGGACGTATGCGTTGAAAGGCACGGCTTTTCTGCCGGCGCTGCAACTGACGCTCAACGTGTCGGGGACGTTCAGAGTGGGCGACAAGTCGCTGACGCTGGATCTGGAGGCGGATGGCGTCATCCTCATTCATATTGAGGCCGCGCCGGGCGTGCCGGCGGATTACGGCGCGATAGTGGCCGGTGATTATCTGGGAACGGCGAAACTGACGGGAGCGCTCACTACCGACATCGACGACATACAAATCGCGCTGACACGTTTGAGCAACAGCAAGGTGAGCCTGCTCCTCCTGGGTGTGGCGCCGGGCATAGGCGCACTGGAGATTTTGAGCGACAACATCACCGTTTCTGCCGGAGAAACGGAAAATATCTGTGCGCTCAGCGGGACTGCCACGCTGCCGCTCATGAACTTTACGCTGAACGTGTCGGGGACGTACAATATCACCGACCATACGCTTACGCTGGCGTTACCCGAATCGGGCGGTCTTGTAAACATCCTTGTGGTAGCAAAGCCGGCAGGGTTCGACCCGTCGGACTACGGGGCGATCGTGGCCGGAAATTATCTCGGCAATGCGAAGCTGACAGGCCAGATGACCGCCGACTTGTCCGGTGTACAAGTCGCTTTGGAGCGGGTCGACAAGGACGCCGTGAAGCTGAATCTGGAAACCGAAGTTCCGGGTCTTGGCAAAGTGTCGGTTGTCGGCGATCAGGTGACGGTGGCGGAGGGCGACGCGCCAAACACCTACCGGTTGAGCGGTGCAGCGACGATGTCGGGCATGGGTCTGACGATGAACGTGACCGGTACGTTTGACGCTTCCGACAGGACGCTGAAGCTGCAATTAGTCGAATCGAACGAAGTGGTAAACATCGACCTGGAAGCTACGCCTGCGCCTGAAGACGGCCCGGTCACCAGCCCGGCTGAAACAATGGCGGGGGACTATAAGGGCACGGCACAATTGTCCGGTGCGGTCAATGAAACCATCTCCAATGTGCCGGTCAAGCTGGAACTTGTTGAGGGGGAAACAGGCGCAGTCAAGTTTACAATTGTGGCAGCGGTAACGGGCTTTGGCGAGATGACCATTACCGCCGACGAACTGGCCATAACCCCGGGAGATGCCGAAGGCGAGTACGCGCTTAGCGGCGAAACCACCATGCCGGTGATAGGCGCCAAGCTGAACATTACAGGCGTCTATCGCGACGCCGACCATACGCTGGCCATCACATTAGCCGCAGAGGGATTTATTACCATCGAGTATGACGGAGCCAGGTGAATGATTGAT
>JAITQL010000123.1 GCA_031288935.1 Tannerella sp. | reverse complement strand
TAATAGCACCTCAAAAAAAGAATTAACCGCCCGGACGTGTTTTTTTTGTTTCCGTTTTCTTTTTGTATATTTGCGACAAAAACAATAACAATCTCATTTCAATTATGTGTATTAACATGAAAAAGAATTTTTATTTCTATGTGCTTCCTTTTGTACTGGCGTTTTCCGCATGTACGCAAACGCCGACGACAACGGCGACGGAGGGTCGGTCAACCAGTTTATCGCAGTTTGTAAATCCTTTTGTGGGAGTAGCCTACGTGGGGCATACATATCCGGCTGCCCAATTGCCTTTCGGCATGGTACAGGTAGGGCCGGACACGGGTACCGACGAATGGGTGCACTGTTCGGGATATTATAATGAAGACAGGTCGATCATCGGATTTTCCCATACGCACCTGAGCGGCACCGGATGTCCGGACATGGGAGATGTCATGCTGATGCCGGTCGTCGGCGACGTCTCGTTCGACCGGGGCAAAGAAGACAATACCTCGACGGGATACCGTTCGGCCTTTTCGCACGACACGGAAGAAGCGCATCCGGGGTATTACAAGGTCATGCTGGACGATTACGGCATTCGGGCGGAAATGGCTGCCACCATGCGCGTTGGCTTCCATCAGTATACGTATCCGCAGTCGGAGCAGGCAGGTATCATCCTTGATCTGGGGCACGGGATCGGCGACACCATCCTGGAATCGAGCGTGCGCTGGCTGGATGATGTTACGCTTGTGGGCAAACGGCGTTCGGCCGGATTTGTCGTTGATCACACCTGGTATTTCTGCGCCACATTCTCCAAGCCTGTTGCCGGCTTCGTTTCGTTTGCCGACGGAAAGACGGGCACGGAACGCGAACTCAAGGGGGTGGTAACCAAATACTGGTTGAAGTTTGCCACGGAAAAAGACGAAGCGGTGAAAGTCAAAGTGGCCTTGTCTACCGTCAGTGAAGAGGGCGCTCTTAAAAACCTGCAGGCCGAAGCGCCGGACTGGGACTTTGAACAGGTGCGTACCGAGGCTGTGCGGATATGGGATACTTACTTGAACGCCATCGAAGTGGAACCGGTCGATAACGACCAGCGCATCTCGTTTTATACTTCGCTGTATCACGCCTTGCTGATGCCGAACATCATTACGGACGTGGACGGCGTGTATCGCCTGGCGGACGGACGGTTGAGACCGGATAACAGGAAAGAGAAATTCATGAATTTCTCGTTGTGGGATACTTACCGGGCGGAACATCCGTTTTTAGGTCTTCTTTTCCCGGAGATGGATGCGCGCTGCGTAGAATCCATGTTGCAGCTTTACCTGGATCGCGGCGTCCTGTGTACGAACGACTACGGACAAAATGAAACGTGGTGCATGATAGGCAACCACTCCGTACCGGTGATCGTCGACGCATACCTGAAAGGCATTGTGAAGGACGGCAGGGAACTGGCGGCCGAGGCCATTTACAGCTCCCTCACCCGGCCGCATGAAAAATCAAACTGGGAAATGTATAATCACTACGGTTATTATCCGTTTGATCTGCTGGATGTCGAATCGGTATCGCGTACGATGGAGCATTGTTATGACGACTATTGCGCGGCCAAATTCTTCAACTGGCTGGGGAAAACGGAAGAGGAGGCTTTCTTCCGCAAACGCTCCGACTATTACAAAAACCTTTTCGACGACGAAACGAAACTGATGCGGGCGAAGGATTCCAAAGGGAAATGGCGCACGCCGTTCGACAAGTTCCTGCTCTCGCACGCGGCAACCAGCGGCGGCGACTATACCGAGGGGAATGCGTGGCAATATACGTGGCATGTGCAACACGACGTGCCGGCGCTGGTAGACATGCTGGGCGGCAGGAAGGCGTTCGGCGACAAGCTGGATTCGCTCTTCTTCCTGGATACTCGTTCGCTGGGCGGCGGATTCCACGGCGACGTCACGGGCATGATCGGACAGTATGCGCACGGTAACGAACCCAGCCATCACGTGATTTATCTCTACAACTACTCCGAGACGCCGCAAAAGACGCAGGAACTGATCCGCAAGGTGTTCGACGATTTTTATTTCCCGACGCGCGACGGACTGAGCGGCAACGATGATTGCGGACAGATGTCGGCATGGTATATCTTTTCGGCGCTGGGCTTTTATCCGGTCGACCCGGTGTCGGGCGATTACATCATTGGCGCTCCGCAGGTACATGCCATGACGTTGCATTTGCCGAACGGAAAGCTGTTCGAAATGAAAGCGAACGGCTTGTCGAAAGAAAATCGGTACGTCAAGGCCATCCGCCTGAACGGAACACCGCTGACGGGCTTTGTCATTACGTACGATCAGGTGAAGGATGGCGGATTGCTGGAGTTTGACATGACCGACCGGCCGTAAAGCGCATGGACATGAGAAAACAGATTCTCTGTATCGTTATTGCATGGTTTGCAGGCACGGCGGGCGCTGTCTTGGCGCAGCAGATTCCCTCGCCGCGCAGGGCAGACCCGCAGCATCTGACCGACCCGGATGCGTTCACCCTGATTCTTCTGGGCGATCCGCAGGGCTATACGAAGTATGATGTCAACCAGCCGATTTTCGATTTGTGCACGGCCTGGATTGCGGATCACATCGAGTTGCTGCACATCAGGGGCGTGTTGTGTACCGGCGATCTGGTGGAACAGAATGAAAACATCGTTCCCCAGCGGCATACGAACCAGACCAGCCGGCAGATGTGGGAAGCGGCTTCGCGCGCTTTTGCACGGCTGGACAACAAGGTGCCGTATATCATTTCGTGCGGCAATCACGATTATGGTTACCTGCATTCGGAAAACAGCCTGACACGGTTTCCCGAATATTTCCCGATTGAACGCAACCCGGCCTGGAAAGGCGTTTGCGTGGACGCCATTCCCAACCGCAACGGCATCCCGTCGATGGAAAACGCCGCGTTTGAATTTAAGGACGACCGCTGGGGAAACCTGCTGGTGATCACCTCCGAGTTTTATCCGCGCGATGAAGTGCTGGAATGGGCGAAGCAGCTGGCTGCCGGCGATTCGTACAGGCATCACACGGTGATTTTCATGACGCACGGTTATATGGAGACGCAAAAAAACAATGCCCGGCGTATCGACGCCAGTCATTATGATCTGGAACCCGGAAATACCGGCGTGCAGATATGGGAAAAGCTGCTTCAGCCTTCGGACAATATCCGCCTGCTGATTTGCGGCCATGAAGCGACGGACAACAACGTGTTTGCCGAAAACGTGGCCTATCGCGCAGACCGGAATCGGGCGGGAAAAAACGTGCATCAGATGATGTTCAACGTTCAGACGCTGGGCGGAGGATGGGAAGGCAATGGCGGCGACGGCTGGCTGAGGATTCTGGAGTTCATGCCCGACGGCAAGACCGTCAAGGTGAGAACCTATTCCCCGCTGTTCGGCATTTCGCCGACGACCAGACACCTGGCGCATCGCAACGATCCGTATGACCGTTTTGACATGGTGATTGAATAATATACTTTGACATGGATATGAATATTTTCCGTTTGAATTTGAAATTCCCCCGCTTGAAAGTACATTTGCCCGGATGGATGTGGAGCGTTGCAGGTTGCGTTCTGCTGGCCGGCAGCTGTGCGGAGGGAAACGATGAAGCGTTTCACCTGCTTGTCTGCGGCGAGGACAGGGTTTTCATCCTTGATGCCGCGACGTCGGAAGGGGAAAGGGTGAACAGGATATGGCAGTGGCAGGTCTCCGACCTTGCGTCGCAAATCCCCGAAGCGTATCAGCAGTACCTGCCGCCGGTGAACGACTGCAAGCCGGTGGAGATGAACGGCAAATGCAGCATACTTGTTACGGGCGGACGGGCAGTCGTGATGCTGGACAGGGATACCAAACAGTGCCTTTTTTACGCCTGTACGCCCAATTCCCATTCGGTGGAACTGCTGCCGGACAACCGGGTGGTGGTAGCGCTGTCAATTGCCGAGGGAGGGAACAGCCT
>JAITQL010000117.1 GCA_031288935.1 Tannerella sp. | reverse complement strand
AATGTGCACCTTTTTTTCTTCCGAACACGACTGGGCAACGCCCTGTGTATGGTGATGCGCCGATGCCCAAGCCCTGAAAGGGCGCAAGCAGCTATGAGACCGGGCTTGCGCCCTTTCAGGGCTTCGGTGGCAATCACCGGCGGGGTTCACAGGGCGTTGCCCTGTGCTGTTGCTTAAAGGGCGTTGCCCTTCCGTTGATGACATTGACAACAGTCTCCTGCCAGAGAATAGCGCATTGAATCTTGAATTTTTGAATCTTGAATCTTGAATCTTTGGAATATTGCGTATATTTGCCCGGCAAATATACAAAACAGGAACGAATGAATACGAGAAGGGACTTTTTGAAAAGAGGAGCCGCGGCAGGATTGGGCATGATGATGGCGCCCGAACTGGTCAGGGCGGTGGTGAAGGAACAAAACGGCGTGAACGCTCCGAAAATCGGTTTGAAGAAAGACGGCGTGATTCTTTTTCAGGGCGATTCGATTACGGATTGCGGACGGAACAAGGAAAATACAGTCTGCAATACGTTTGAGCAGCTGGGCAGCGGTTATGCCCTGTTCACGGCTACGCAGTTGCTGAAAACGCAGGCGGCGTTGCGACTGAAGATTTACAACCGCGGCGTGAGCGGACACAAAGTGTTCCAGCTGCGTGACCGGTGGGAAGCGGAAACGCTGGCTTTTATGCCGGACGTGCTGAGCATCCTGATCGGGGTGAACGATTACTGGCACACGCTGACGCACGGTTATAAAGGAACAGTGGAGGTGTATGAAGACGACCTGCGGGCGTTGCTGGCGTATACGAAAGAGAAGTTGCCGGCGGTGCAGCTGGTCTTGTGCGAACCGTTTGCCCTGCGCGGGGGAGCGGCAATCGACGAGCCGCGGTGGTTCCCGATGTTCGACGCTTACCGGCAGTCGCTCCGGAAACTGTCGGACGAGTTCAAGACCGTGTTTGTCCCCTTCCAGTCGGCGTTTGACGAGGCCGTGAAACTGGCTCCGGCGCGGTACTGGTCGGCAGACGGCGTTCATCCCGACCTGCCCGGACGGCAATTGATGGCGGATGTGTGGCTCGAAGCAACGGGGCTGAAGTAATGGCGGGGCCTCTGCTGAAAGCCATCGGCTGCTTGACGGGGTTGCTCCTGGCGTTGCACATGCAGGCGAATGCAACCCCTTTCCTGAGTGAACAGACGGAAATCAGCATCCTGACCTGTTCGCCAAGCGACAGGGCGGCGTATACGCTCTACGGCCATACGGCATTGCGGATACGCGGCGAGATCAGCCTGGATTCCGTTCGGTGGAGGCACATCGACGTCGTCTTTAACTACGGAATCTTCGATTTTTCCAAACCGAATTTTATTTACCGCTTCGCAAAAGGGGAAACGGACTACATGCTGGCGCATGAAACGTACACGGATTTCCTGATGGATTACGTCATGCGCGGCAGCGAGGTGTGCGAGCAGACGCTGAACCTGAATCCGCGCGAGAAGGAGAGCCTCTGGCAGGCGCTCCTGCTCAATGCCGAGCCGCAAAACCGGGTCTACCGCTACAATTTTTTCTACGACAACTGCTCGACCCGTCCCGTGGCGGCGCTCGAACACTGTCTGGAGGGCAACCTGCGGTTTGCGGAAACGGAGACCGGCTCGTTCCGGGAGACGATCAACCGTTGCACGCGCCGCCACCCGTGGCTGACTTTTGGCTGCGACCTGGTCTTGGGTCTCCCCACCGACCGGCAGATGACGCTCCGCGAATCTTTTTTCCTGCCTGCAAACGTGAAGGAAGCGTTTGCCGGGGCGCACATACTCCGTCCGGACGGCGGAAGCGTGCTGCTGGTATCGGCGCAGCAGGTACTCGTCGAGACCATTGCAGATGACGGGGAGAAGGAGGAGGAGGAGGAAACGTTTTTCACCCCGCTCGCCTGTAGCCTCCTGCTTTTCGCACTTGTCCTGGCGACAACGCTGTTCGAATGGCACGCAAGGCGTTATTTCCGCCTCCTGGACTGCCTGCTTTTCTTCTGTGCCGGTGCGGCGGGCATCGTCCTCTTTTTTCTCTGTTTCGTGTCGGTGCATCCCGGCATCTGGCCGAATCTGTCGGTAGCCTGGCTGCATCCGTTTCACTGGGCGGGCGTTGTGCTGTTTGCCGTAAAAAAACTTAACAAAGCGGCGTATTGTTACCATTTAGTTAACTTTGTGGCGCTATTGGGAACGTGCATGGGTTGGATATGCCTCCCCCAGCATGTAAACGTGGCTTTTATCCCGCTACTGATCAGTTTGCTGATACGTTCGGGATACGGTATTGTCAGAAAAATAGAGAACATCGGATGAAAAAGTTTATATCTTCCCTTTTTGCCATGCTGGTGGTCAGCCAGCTGCAGGCGCAGGAACATGCGCCCAAGCTGGTTGTATACATTACGGTAGACCAGTTGCGCGGGGATTACATCGAATATTTCCTTCACACTTTCGGAGAGCATGGCTTCCGGCGCCTGCTGAATGAAGGAGCGGTCTATCACAACCTCCGGTTCGAATTTCCAAATACAAATCAGGCCAGCGCGTTCGCCACGCTTTTCACCGGCGCCAACCCCTGCAGTCACAGTATCACGGACAACGTACGCTACGATGCCGAACACCTGCGGGAAGTTTCCTCGCTGTTCGATTCCGAATACCTGGGCAATTTCACGCGCGACAATTATTCGCCCCGAAATCTGCTGGCCGCTACCGTCGGCGACGAATTGAAAATCGCCTCCAGGGGACGGAGCGAGGTGTATGCCATCGCGCCCGACGCGGAAAGCGCCATCCTGTCTTCCGGACACGTGGCCAACGGCGTATTCTGGATTGACAACCTGAACGGTAAATGGGCGACCACTACCTATTACAAAAACGTGCCCTGGTACGTGGAGAAATACAACAACAGTCCCGAATCGCTGCCGGTGCAGATCGACGCAATGGCATGGCGTCCGTCCCTCCCGCTGGAGCGCTACAAGGCGCTGCCTTACGTACAGGAAAGCGTAGCGTTCAACTATACCTTCAAGTCGAAAACCGTCGACTGTTATTCCAAAATCAAGACGTCTCCGTTTGGAAACAAGGAAGTCAACCGCCTGGTCGCCCAGTTCTTCGAGTACGCCGGCTTCGGGATGCGTCCCGACCCGGATTTGATGGCCGTCACCTTTTATGCAGGGAATTACTTCGGCAACCCGTCGAAGGAATATACCTACGAAATTCAGGACACGTATTACCAGCTGGACAAGGATATTGAAGAACTGCTGAACCTGATAGACCGGAAAGTCGGATTGAAGAATACGCTGGTTGTCTTTACGGGCACGGGCTATTTCAAGAGCGAGGAGGAGCGTACCGAGGGAATGCCCGGCGGCGAGTTTCATCCCAAACGGTGTACGGCGTTGCTGAACATGTATCTGATGGCCCTGTACGGACAAAAAACCTGGGTCAGCGGATTTTACAACAACCAGATATATCTGAATCACAAAGAAATTGAAGACGCGAAACTGGATCTGGTCGAGTTTCAGAACAAGGCGGCCGATTTCATTTCCGAGTTCAGCGGCGTAGCGCGCGTGACAACGGACATGACGTTGCGCATGGGTATCTGGAATGAAGAAATGTCCGGTTTTCATAACGGGACGTATCATGCCGGACGCGGCGATTTGATCATCAGTTTGAAACCGGGATGGGCGGTCAATCATGAACTGCCGAATGAAAAAGTCAGACTTCTGCGAAACAACGCCGTGCAAACGCCGTTGATTTTCATGGGATACGGCATTAAACCGCAACATATATACCGCGAAATAACGGCGACGGAAGTGGCGCCTACCGTGACGCACGTCCTGCGCATCCGGCCGCCGAATGCCTGCGACCGCCGGCCGCTGTACGAAATCAACGTTTCAAAGTAGCCTGCCTGCGCTTACCTTTGGTTGATTCGATTCAACCTTCAAACAGTCAAATAAGAATGATCATACTAAAAGCAATAGTGAATATATGGATTTTAATAATATAATGGCAAAACTGTTCGGCAACAAGTCCGAACGCGACTTGAAAGAAATCACGCCTTATGTGAAAATGATTACGGACGTTTATCCGTCCGTCAAGGCGTTGTCGAATGACGAACTGCGTGAAAGGGCGCAGCAAATCAGAAAACAGGTGTTGGAATACGTGGGCGAGGAGAAACAGCAAATCGAAGACTTGCGTAAGGATATTGACGAAAAGGAGTTGGAAGAACGCGAAGCCATCTGGGCTGAAGTCGACGAGATTGAGAAAAAAATCACGGAGAAACTGGAAGAAAAACTGGATGAAGTATTACCGGAAGTGTTTGCCGTTGTGAAAGACACCGCCCGCCGGTTTACCGAAAACGAGGAGATCGTCGTTACCGCCACTGAGTTCGACCGTGACCTGGCCGCCAGGTACGACTTTGTGAAAATAGACGGTGAAAACGCTGTTTTCAGTAATCACTGGGTAGCCGGCGGCAACGAAATCACGTGGGACATGATTCATTACGACGTACAGCTGTTTGGCGGCGTGGTCTTGCATAAAGGGAAAATAGCCGAGATGGCAACCGGCGAGGGGAAAACGCTGGTCGCTACGCTGCCGGTATTCCTGAATGCGCTGACGGGAAACGGCGTGCACCTGGTGACCGTGAACGATTACCTTTCCAAACGCGACTCCGAATGGATGGGGCCGCTGTACATGTTCCACGGCATGTCGGTGGATTGCATCGACAGGCACCAGCCAAACTCCGACGAGCGCCGGAAGGCCTACAACGCGGATATTACCTTCGGCACAAACAATGAGTTCGGATTCGATTACCTGCGCGACAACATGGCCATCAGTCCGAACGACCTTGTGCAGCGCAAGCATAACTACGCCATCGTTGACGAGGTCGACTCCGTGTTGATTGACGACGCCCGTACGCCGCTGATTATCTCCGGGCCGATTGCAAAAGGCGAGGAACAGCTGTTCGACCAGTTCCGTTCGAATGTGGAAGTGGTTTATAATGCACAAAAAAATCTGTGCACAAAACTTTTGACGGAAGCAAAAAGCAAACTGGCAAGTAATGACAGCCACGTCCGCGACGAAGGCTCCATCCTGCTCTACCGTTCCTTCAAGGGCTTGCCCCGCAACAAGGCGCTGATCCGCTTTCTCAGTGAACAGGGCATCAAGGCCAGCATGTTGAAAACGGAAGAATATTTCATGCAGGACAACATGCGGAAAATGCCCATGCTCGTAAACGACCTGAGCGACAAGGACGAGGAGGAAAACAAAAAACTCCGGAAAGAAAACGAGAAAATCCAGCTCGACAATGTCAAACGGAAAGGAGGGGGAGAAAAGAAACTGTCCGAAGCCGACGAGAAAAAATACGGTTCCGGCGCTCTTTATTTCGTGATTGACGAAAAGAACAACAGCATCGAACTGACCGAACGGGGACTTGATTTGCTGACCGGCAACTCGGATGACCCGCACTTCTTTGTCATGCCCGACATTGCGTCCGAACTTTCCCAGATGGACACGCTGGAGGGCACGGAGGTCGAACGGCAGGCGAAAAAGGACGAACTCCTGACCAACTATTCCGTCAAGAGCGAACGTGTGCACACCATCAACCAGCTGCTGAAAGCCTACACGCTGTTTGAGCGCGACGATGAATACGTGGTGATCGACGGACAGGTGAAGATTGTAGACGAACAGACCGGCCGCATCATGGAAGGCCGTCGCTATTCCGACGGACTGCACCAGGCCATCGAAGCCAAGGAACGGGTGAAGGTGGAGGCCGCCACTCAAACGTTTGCCACCATCACGCTGCAGAATTATTTCCGCATGTATCACAAACTGGCGGGCATGACCGGTACGGCGGAAACGGAAGCCGGCGAGTTCTGGAACATTTACAAGCTGGACGTGGTCGTCATCCCGACGAACCGCCCGATTTCGCGTGCCGACATGAACGACCGCATTTACAAGACGAAACGCGAGAAATACAATGCCGTCATCGAAGAAATCGGCATGCTGATTGCCGCCGGGCGACCGGTGCTGGTCGGCACCACGTCCGTCGAGATTTCGGAACTCTTGAGCCGGATGCTGAACATGCGCCATATTCCGCACAACGTGCTGAATGCAAAGCTGCACCAGAAGGAAGCGGACATCGTGGCGCAGGCCGGTCAAAAGGGAACGGTGACCATTGCCACCAACATGGCCGGTCGCGGAACGGACATCAAGCTGTCTCCGGAAGTCCGGACGGCCGGAGGGCTGGCCATCATCGGCACGGAACGCCACGAAAGCCGCCGCGTAGACAGGCAGCTGCGCGGCCGCGCCGGTCGCCAGGGCGACCCGGGATCGTCCGTTTTCTTTGTTTCGCTCGAAGACGACCTGATGCGCCTCTTTGCCACCGAACGGATCGCCGGTCTGATGGACAGGCTGGGCTTTAAGGAAGGAGAAGTTCTGGAGCACAACATGCTGAGCAAGTCCGTAGAACGCGCGCAAAAGAAAGTGGAAGAAAACAACTTCGGGATCCGTAAACGGCTGCTTGAATACGACGACGTAATGAATTCGCAACGGAACGTGGTATACACGCGCCGTCGCCATGCGCTGATGGGCGAACGCATCGGACTGGATGTGATGAATACGCTTTACGACACCACGACCGCGCTCGTAGAACAGTACGGAAGCGGAAGCTACGAAGATTTCAAGCTGGAACTCTTCCGCATACTGGCGCTGGAATCTCCGTTCACGGAAGAAACGTTCCACAGCGCAAAAGCGGACAGTCAGATCGAGGAACTGTTCAACGACGTGCTGAAACAGTTCAAGCGCCGCATGGAACGCCTGTCGCAAACGGCGGATCCCGTCATCCGGCAAGTGTACGAAAACCAGGGCGGCATGTACGAAAACATCCTGATTCCCATTACGGACGGGAAACGGATCTACAACATTTCCTGCAACCTGAAGGAGGCATACGAGACGCAGGCGAAGGTGATCGTCAAATCCTTCCAGAAATCCATCACGCTGCATACCATCGACGAGGCATGGAAAGAACACCTGCGCGAGATGGACGAGTTGCGCCATTCGGTTCAAAACGCCAGCTACGAAAACAAAGACCCGCTCCTTATCTACAAGCTGGAGTCCTACAGTCTGTTCAAGGGCATGGTAGAGAACATGAACCGGAAAACGGTTTCCATTCTGATGCGCGGTCAAATCCCGATGCGTGAAGAAGTAAAGGTACGTCAGGCCACGCCCGAAAGACGGCAGGACATGAGCCGTTACCGGACGGAGAAGAATCAGGCGCCCGACAGCAGGAATCCATTGCTGCCCCCGCCGCCTGCCGGCCCGCAACAGCCCCAGCGCATGGAACCCGTCCGCGTAGAGAAACGGGCGGGACGAAACGATCCCTGCCCCTGCGGAAGCGGCAAGAAGTATAAAAACTGTCACGGAAAAGGCTTGTAATCCTGTCTTTCGGAAGAAGCTGCCCGGGCGGGCAGCTTCTTTCCGGAACAGGTGCAATACCGACGCCCGTTCTTTATCTGAAAAGAAAACGCATACCGCCCCCCTCTTGACTTCGCCATTGCCGTCAAACCAGACAAAATCATCATCAAAGAGGCAGCGCTGCTGCCGGGAACATTGTCGGCAGGAATTTATTGTATCCGCGATTTAAGGTCGTTGAAATCCGCGTGAAGCCTTGAAGGTTAAACTTTATTTTTCTACTCTCCGCTGTCGGTGATTTTATAAAAAGTCGATTCGTCCGCAGTGTAGCGGACGACGCCTTCCGTACCCTCGGTTTCACGCGGATTAAACGATAAACGCAGATTCTCGCAGATTTCAAAGGTCATTGAAATCCGCAGGAATCCGCGTGAAACCTTGAGTTTTGAACTTTACTTTTCTACTCCACTGCTGTCGGTGATTTTATAAATCGCCATCACCTTGACGCTTTCGCCTGCATCGCTGAACATTTTGGCGTTGACGACCGTTGTTTTTTCCACCGCGAAGGGCGCCGTGTAAACAGGCGATTCCGGGGTGGGAGTCGATTCGTCCGTAGTGTAGCGGATGACGCCTTCCGTACCTTCCGGCGGCAGGATAGTGACGGTTGCCCGGTCTACAAACTCTCCGCCAAACGGAGCCTTGTACGTTTCGGACGCAAAGCGCGGCGAAGGAAGCACCTCCAGTTCCTGCCACAGGTTGTCCGGCTCGTCGAAGCCGGCAAAGGCCGGTTTGGTCGGGCGTCCCGTCCACACCTGCGGCGCCTTCAGTCCAAGAGCAAACGCCACGTCGGCAGCCAGGTCATACTTGTAAATCTGTTGCAGGATGCGGTAGTTTTGCTTCACCCCCTTGCCGGAGAAAATGATGGGCGTCGTCAACTCGTCGTACGCATTGCCGCCGTGACCGTGGAAAAGACCGCCGTGGTCGCCCACGACCATGATCAGGGTCTTGTCGGCCATGCCGGCCTGCTGCAGGGCGTCGACAATCAGGCGGACGTGCGAATCGGTTTCCTCGATATACTTCAGGTATCCGGGCGACATGTGCCCGGCTTCATGTCCGGCGCCGTCTACGCCGTCCAGCTGGATAAAGAGGAAATACGGTTTTTTGGCCACGATATACTCCGCCGACTTCTGCGCCGTTTCCAGCTGCGTGGGACAGTGTTCGAAGCGGTTCAGGATCGCGTCTTCCAGCATGTCGTGAAAGCCGCCCCAGTGGTAGATCGCACCCAGTTCGGCATCGGGCTTTTGCTCGCGGATAATCCTGAAAATGTTCGGAAACGAACGGTCCTTACTCATCACCGGATAGGGAAAGTCAAAATCGTTGGCTTTCCAGGAATTGTTGATGGCGCCGGTCACTTCCGGCCCCGCGCCGCACAGCATCGCGTTCCAGTTCGGCGTGCTTACGGTAGGCAGGATACAGCGAACGGTATAACTGTATGCCCCGTGCTGAAGCAGGCTGTCCATACAGGGTTTTACCGACGCCCGGAAGCCGGTACTGCTCAGGCCGTCAAGGCCAATCACAACGACGTGTTCGATCCCCTGGGGGGAGCGCTGCTGCTGGCAGGCCACAAACGCCGTACAAAACATAATCACAAGTAACTTTTTCATTTTGCTCATCTTTTTATTTTTACAATAATATTATTTCCACAGTAACGGCCTTTCCGCTAAAACCCCTAAAAAAGGAAAACAAATACCGGCCTGGCTGCCCGATCCCCGTTTCAGGCGCCCTCCCCGGCCATTGCCCAAACAATCGCCCGTTCACATGGACGGACGGTTGTTTGGGCAATGACCTCGCCGTCACTCCGACCTCTCCCTCGCTCCCCTCTCCACAAGAGAGGGGAGCGAGGGTTTCCGGCACACGCGGTTTGCCATACGGTAACAGGTATCCTGAAAGGAACGCCGTGCCCCGTCCTTGCGAACGCAGTGAAGCAATCCAGCTTGAATCTCCGAAAAAGACGGAAGCCCGTGTCCGAACCCCCCGCTCCCCTCTCTTGTGGAGAGGGGTCGGGGGAGAGGTCTTACGGAATGCTGTCTTCTACGCAGCCGTCTTGAATCCTTTGAATCTTTGAAAAAGGCGTGGGGAGAGGTGGAATGCAAATCCCCTGAAAACCCCCGTTCGGACGACATTGGAAGGACTCCCTGAATTTTTTTCTCTTTTTTTTGTGTCTTTCCCCAAAACAAGTTATCTTTGCCGCCATTACAATTAAATGTGTATGAAACGAGACGCCGATTTTGGAAAAGACACCACTCGACCGCTTAAAAAGAGTTGTGACAAGTTCGCGGGAGGAGGTATTTTAGCTGTTCCATCGCCGATGACGGTGAACACACACCGTTCATCCGCCAAATCTTCACGTTTCACGCTTTCTCCGTTTGGAGAAACCTCCAAAAATCATTTTTCATGCTTTCTCCGTTTGGAGAAACCTTCAGAAATCGTTTTTCACGCTTTCTCCGTTTGGAGAAACCTTCAGAAATCATTTTTCACGCTTTCTCCGTTTGGAGAAACCTTCAGAAACCGTTTTTCATGCTTTCTCCGATTGGAGAAACCTTCAAAAACCGTTTTTCACGCTTTCTCCGTTTGGAGAAACCTCCAGAAACCGTTTTTCACGCTTTCTCCGTTTGGAGAAACCTCCAGGAATCGTTT
>JAITQL010000061.1 GCA_031288935.1 Tannerella sp. | reverse complement strand
CGGCAATTTTCTTTTTCCCTTTTTCCAACCCCTTTTCAACGGCTTCCCTATTCCCTCACGCATTGATTTTATTGCTCTCCGCAAGATTTCTGGAAACATCTCTAAGGTTCTTGGAAACGTTTCTAAGGTTTCTGGAAACATTTCCGGGATTTCTGAAAATATCCCCTGGAGTTGAAAAAAAAGAATGAAATACGGGGCGAAGGCGCCCGGTATTTCATTCTTGGTTGCCGGTTTTCCGGCCGGAGGGAAAAAGGGAGTCGTCAGAGCTGATCGAGCAGCCACTGACGTACAATGTCGTTTTGTTCGGGAAACGTCCAGTGTCCGGTGGGCAGGTAGACTTTCAGTTCCTTGGGGCCGGGGATGACGTTGTAGGCTGCGTACATCGAGGTGGGGGGACAGACAACGTCGTTGTATCCCCAGCTGTACATGCCTTTGGCCTTGACGCGGCGGGCGAAGTTGACGACGTCGAAGTAGGCGAGCGTCTCGACTTCGCCGGGCGCCGGTTTTTCCGTCCGGAAGTAGTGAGGCCATCCGCCGGCACGGCCGTTGAGGTAGCCGGCATAGTCGCAGAGGGCGGGGTAGAAGGCGGCAAGGTATTTGATGCGCGGCTCGAGGGCGGCGGTGACGATGGAGAGGGCGCCGCCCTGACTGCCTCCGGTGACGGCCAGCGTGTAGCCGTCAAATTCGGGCAGTTCAAAGATGAAGTCTGCCGCACGGACGCAGCCCAGATATACACGCCTGTAATAATGCGTGTCGCGGTTGCTGCGGTTGATGGACGGGTAGCCGGCGAGCGCTCCGGCGCCGAGGTTGTCGTATACTTCCTGCGGCAGGGTGACGGGGAGGCCGTGGATGCCGATCTGGAGCGAGATGATTTGGTCGCCGTAGCTTGCTCCGCCGTAGGGACGGATGCCGGCGCCGGGCACGCTGAGGATGGCGGGGTAGCGTCCCGGACGGGCGGGCATGGTCAGGATGCCGTAGATCCGCGAACCGGGCTTTTCGTTCTGGAAACTGACTTCGTACACGTTCACGTCGGCAGTGGACTTGTCGGGCAGGAGCTTGAGCTGCGGATTCAGAGGCGTCTTGCGTGCTTCGGCGATGGCGTCTGTCCAGAAGGCGTCGAAATCGGACGGATCGGCCGTGGCGGGCTGAATGAGATGCTCGTCGCAGGCCACGGTGGCCAGTCCTTCATATTCCCTGCCTTCTACCCTGGCTATGACGCGGCAGCGGAGGAATCCCGGCTGCGCCATCGAGGCCTTGAGCGTCGTCGTGCCGTCCTTCAGCACGACATCCTGTTTCCTGACGGCCGGGAAATATTCCGGCCCCAGTTCGTAGTCTACCGTAACGTTCTTCAGCAGGTTCCCGTCCTTGAAAACGCGGACGTGGAATACGGCCTCTTCCTTTACTTTGTACCGCCAGTCTTCGTGATCGGGCGAAACGACTGCGGTTACCAACTTCTGCGCAGGCTGCGCATCTGCATCTGTGATCACTCCCGGAGCGAATAACAGGAAACTGATTATTAAAAAACAATTTTTCATCTGGATTTCATTTTATAAATAAGGGCGTAAAAATACGATTTTAATTCATACCTTTGCCTTGTTTTTCAGATAAAATACGAAAATGGGACTATTTGATTTTTTCAACCGGGAGAAGAAGGAAACGCTGGACAAGGGACTTGCCAGGACGAAGGAGGGGGTGTTCTCCAAACTTGCCAGAGCGTTCGTCGGGAAGAGCAGGATTGACGACCGTATTCTGGACGAGCTGGAGGAAATACTGATCACATCGGACGTAGGTGTCGATACGACGCTGAAAATCATCTCCCGCATCCAGAAGCGGGCGGCGGCCGACAAGTATGTCACGACGGAGGAGATGACGGCTATCCTGCGGGAAGAGATTGCGGCGCTGCTGACGGAAAACCGGACGGAGGACATGGAAGAGTTCAGCGTTCCGGCCGACAGTCGTCCCTACGTGATCATGGTGGTGGGCGTCAACGGCGTGGGCAAGACCACGACCATCGGCAAGCTGGCGTACCAGTTCAAGAAAAACGGCCTGAAGGTCTGTCTGGGCGCGGCCGACACGTTTCGCGCCGCGGCCGTGGAGCAGCTGGTGATCTGGAGCGAACGGACGGGCGTGCCTATCATCAAGCAGCAAATGGGTTCCGATCCGGCTTCCGTAGCCTACGACACGCTTCATTCGGCCAGAGCATCCGGGGTCGACGTCGTGATTGTCGACACCGCAGGCCGCCTGCACAACAAAATCAATCTGATGAACGAACTGACGAAAATCAAGCTGGTGATGAAGAAAATCCTCCCGGATGCGCCGCACGAGATCCTTCTGGTGCTCGACGGGTCTACCGGACAGAACGCCTTCGAGCAGGCCAAGCAGTTTACGGCCGCAACGGAAGTAAGCGCCCTGGCGGTTACCAAACTGGACGGAACAGCCAAGGGGGGCGTCGTCATCGGCATTTCCGACCACTTCCATATTCCGGTCAAGTATATCGGACTGGGTGAAGGCATGGAAGACTTGCAGGTATTCAATAAAAAGGCATTTGTCGATTCCCTGTTCGGCGAGTAAGGATGAGAAAAAACAAGGTGGATATTATCACGCTGGGCTGTTCGAAGAATCTGGTCGATTCGGAGCAGCTGATGTATCAATTCCGGAAGAACGGCTATACCGTGGCGCACGACCCGGAGAAGGTCAACGGCGAAATCGTGATTGTAAACACCTGCGCCTTCATTGGCGAGGCACAGGAGGAGGCCATCAACCTGATCGTCGGCATGGAAGAGGCCAAGAAAAAGGGACGTATCGGGCAACTGTACGTGATGGGCTGCCTGCCGGAGCGGTTCATGGAAGACCTGCAAAGGGAACTGCCGCTGGTCGACAGGTTCTACGGCAAATTCAACTGGAACGAGTTGCTCGGCGACCTGGGCAAGTCCTACTACGGCGCCTCCGCCACCGACCGCATACTGACAACGCCCGGGCACTACGCCTGGCTGAAAATCTCCGAAGGCTGCGACCGCACGTGCTCCTACTGTTCGATTCCGCTTATCACCGGCAAATACCGTTCGCGTCCGATGGAAGAAATCCTCCTCGAAGCCCGGAGCCTGACGGACAAGGGTGTTCGGGAATTGCAGCTGATCGCTCAGGACTTGACCTGCTACGGGCTGGATTTGTATAAGAAAACGGTCTTGCCGGAGCTGGTGGAGCGACTGTCCGAACTGCCCGGCGTGGACTGGATACGGCTGCATTACGGTTATCCGGCAGGGTTTCCCTTGGATTTGCTCCGCGTGATGCGCGAACGCGAAAACGTCTGCCGCTACCTGGACATTGCGCTGCAACACATCAGCGACCACATGCTGCACCGGATGCGCAGAAACATCACCAAACAGGATACCTTTCGACTGATCGAGCAAATCCGCCGCGAGGTTCCGGACATTCATCTGCGGACAACGCTGATGGTGGGGCATCCGGGCGAAACGGAACGCGATTTCGAGGAACTGGTTCAGTTTGTGAAAGACATCCGTTTCGAGCGGATGGGCGCTTTTGCCTACAGCCACGAAACGGGCACGTATGCCTGGGAACACTATCGGGACGACATCCCCGACGGGGTCAAGCACGAACGGCTGGACTGTCTCATGCGCGTGCAGGAAGGCATTGCACTGGAGTGGAATGAAGCCCAAAGGGGAAAAACGTTCAAAACGATCGTTGACCGGGAAGAAGAGGATTATTATATCGGAAGAACGGAATTTGATTCCCCCGAAATAGACCCGGAGATACTGATTTCCAAAGACAGGGAACTGACTCCGGGACAGTTCTGCCACGTCAGGATCGAAGCCGTACAAGCCTTCGAGTTATACGGCAAAGCGATTAAATTAGCCTAAAAAACGTGAAGCGGCTTGCGCCATTGCAGAAAAACAGGTAATATCGGGTCATGATCAAAAACAGGTATATGAATACAAAATAAGCAGCGCAAGATGAAAGAAGTTGAATTGACGGCCGAACTCTCCCTCCGGCTGAACTGGAAAAAACAGAAAGTAGACGACATGCTGGTCGCACTGGGCAACGTGATGGGAGAGCAGTTGGGCGATCTGAACAGCATTTGTATTCGGGGACTGGGAGACTTCGAGGTCAGAAAAAAGGTGGAGCGCTTTTTTTCCAATCCGGAGAATGGCAGGGCGGGTGTCTTTCCACCCCGGTTTGTAGCCGGATACAAGCCGGCGTCTGCGTTGAAAGCATATCTCGAAACATTAGACGGCCGGTCATGAACGAGCAATTAACATCACAGCACATCGTCGCACTCCTGGCCGCCAAAACGGGACGGGAGAAGGAAGAAATCGAACGGTTCATCGAGGAATGGGTCGCGGTTGTCAATGAAGGGATCGTCAAGGATCAAACCGTCAAAGTCAAGGGGCTTGGCGTCTTCAAGGTCAAGTTGACGAAAGAACGGAAAAGCAGCGATGCCGGCACGGGAGAAGCACTCACCGTTCCCCCGCGTCACAAGCTCGCTTTCCTGCCCGAAGAAAAAGTTGCCTCGCTGGTCAACAAACCGTTTGCCTCTTTTATAACCACCGAATTGGATGTCGCCTACGATCGGGAAGCGATGGACATGCACGGTTCGGAAGAAGAGGACGAGGCGGAGGATCTGGAAAATGAAGAAATCAAAACAATAAAAAAAGCAGAAGTTATGGAGGAGAAACGTTATTCGATGCCACCTGTCCCGGCAAGTGTGCTGGACAAAACGGCAGTCAATGAAGCCGCAAGCGAATATGAATTGCATGCGGAAGAGAGACCGTCTGAAACGGTTGACCGGGGAACAAGCGACGGGCAAACGCAGTGGTATGACCGTCCGCTCGCAGATTCCGGGGAAGAAACGCAGTTGGCGGGCACGCCCCGGGAAGACCCGGCGGACGGGCAGACGCAGTGGCATGACCGTCTGCCCGCGGATTCCGGGGAAGAGACGCAGTTGCTGAACACGCCCCGGGAAGACCCGGCGGACGAACAGACACAGTGGCATGACCGTCCATCCGCGGATTCCGGGGACGAGACGCAGTTGCTGAACACGCCCCGGGTGGATCCGGCGGACGGGCAGAGGCAGCGGTATGGCCGTCCGCCCGCGGATTCCGGAGAAGAAACGCAAATGCTGAACACGTTCCGGGAGGATCCGGCAGACGAGCAGACGCAGTGGCATGACCGTCTGCCCGCGGATTCCGGAGAAGAGACGCAGTTGCCGGACACGCCCCGGGAAGATCCGGCGGACAAGCCGACGCGGCAGTATGACCGTCCGACCGCGGATTCCGGAGAAGCAACACAGCTGCCGGAGAAGCCCCGGGACGAGGCGACGTTCGTTACGAAGAAACCGCCGGTCAATCCGACATACATTGCCATTGCGATTGTATTGCTGATCGTTCTCGGCGGGGGCGTGTGGTACATCGTCGCTTCGTCCGGCCTGTTCCACAGGGACACGAGCGGGTGGATCTCCGGCGATTCGTTTGCCCTGCCGGGCGATTCGGCGGCGCTGGAAGAGGCGCAGAGCAAGGCAAGGGTCACGCTGGAGGGGAGTGAAACCGGTCTTGAAAGCGCCGATTCGGCGGCTATGGCAACCGACTCCCTGTCCGGACAGACGCCGGCGCCGGCGGAAGCACCGGCTAAAGCGGAACCCCGGACGGCGGGAAAGGCGAAGCCGGCATCCGGCAGGAAAACGGGGAAGCCCTCGACGGCGGCGGCAAGCACGTCCAGCCCCTCGTCCGACAAGGTACTGGCCAGGGTGACCATGCAGCCCGGCGACCGTTTGACACTGCTCGCCCTGAAATACTACGGCGACAAGATATTCTGGGTGCACATCTACGACTTCAACAAGGCGAAAATCGGCAGGAACCCGGACATCGTCCCGGTCGGCATGGAGATACTGGTGCCGTCCAAAGACGTGTACGGGATCAATGCGAACGATGCCGACTCCCGCGAAAAGGCACGGCTGATCCAGGTCAGGCTCAAGGGGAACCCGGCACGGTAAACGGTTCGGAATCCGAAGGTTCAAAGGGTAGAAGGAAACGCTTTCTTCTACCCTTTCCTGTGTGTCCCGTTCCGTTTTGAGCGGAAAAGAGTACCTTTGCAACCTGAAAGTATAATTCGTTACTAAAACAATATGATATGAAGTCTATGCAATTAACGGGGTTGCGTCGAACAAGTCTGTTCGACGTGCCCGAACCCGCTGTCCGGATGGACACGGACGTCAAGATCAGGATGCAGGCGGTGGGTGTCTGCGGATCGGACGTGCATTATTACACGACCGGAAGGATCGGGTCGCAGGTTGTGCAGTATCCCTTTCCGGTGGGACACGAGGGCGCGGGGTACGTGACCGAAACGGGCAGCGCCGTGCAGGGGCTGCGTGCGGGCGACCGCGTGGCCATCGAACCGGCCATGCCGTGCGGAGCCTGCGACCAGTGTCTGTCAGGCCGGCCGCACACGTGCCGCAAACTGCGCTTCCTGGGCTGTCCGGGACAGGCCGACGGCTGCCTGTCCGAGTTCATCGTGATGCCGCAGCACAGTTGTATTCCCTTTCCCGAAGGGATGAGTTTTGAACAGGCTGCCGTCTCCGAGCCGCTGGCCATCGGGCTGTATGCCATCCGTCTTGCGGGCGCGGTGAGCGGCAAGCGCGTCGCCGTCCTCGGCTCCGGCCCCATCGGGCTGAGCGTCCTCTCCGCCGCACGGCTGGCCGGTGCGGAAGCCGTCTACATGACCGACCCGATCGAGGAGCGCCTCTCCGTTGCCAGGCAGAGTGGAGCTACGGCTACTTTCAACCCGGTGCGCGAGGATGTCGTAACGAACATTGCAGCACGCGAGCCGCTACTGATGGATTTCGTTGTCGAGTGCTGCGGAAGGCAGAAGGCGCTTGACCAGGCCATCCGTCTCCTGAAACCGGGAGGCACGCTGCTCATCGTCGGGATACCCTCGTTCTCCCGCTTCAGCTTTCCCGTAGACGACCTGAGACGCAAGGAGATTGCCATCAGGAACGTGCGGAGGCAGAACGGGTGCGACAGGGAGGCTATCCGCGTGATTGCCGACGGCTCCGTCTCCGTCGACCACTGGATCACGCACCGCTTCCCTCTCGAAGAATGCCGGGAGGCGTTCAATCTGGTGGCCGACTACCGCGACGGCGTGGTAAAGGCCATGATTCACTTCCCGTAACTGCAACGGCTGTCTGCGGAAAAGGCGGTATCGGCAAGTCGACCGTCTTTTGCCACGAATCGGGGGAAAAGGCTTCCCCGATACCGGGAAGCCGGTTTCCTGCATGTAAGGAAGCCGGCTTCTTTGATTTAAGGAAATCCGTTTCTTCAATATCATGAAACAATCTGCATGAATATCATGAAATCTACTACATGAATGACATGAAACTAATTTCTTTAATATCATGAAACAAGCTGTATG
>JAITQL010000057.1 GCA_031288935.1 Tannerella sp. | reverse complement strand
AAAACTCCCGATACTGCGACAACTGTTCCAGGACAGTCCCCCGCAGCGCGTCATCGTCTTCTCGTCCTCCAAAATCAAGGTGAAGGAACTCGACGCCACTCTCAAGCGCTACGGATTCAACGTCATGGCGATGCACTCCGACCTGGAACAGTCCGTCCGCGAACAGGTCATGAAGGATTTCAAGAACAGGCACATTGACATCCTGGTTGCCACCGACGTCGTGTCGCGCGGCATCGACATCAACGACATCAGCCTGATCGTAAACTTCGATATACCCAACGATCCCGAAGACTACGTCCACCGCATCGGCCGCACCGCCCGCGGAACCAACGGACAGGGACTGGCCATCACGTTCGTAGACCCCAGGGAACAGCAGAGATTCAGGGAAATCGAAACCTTTCTGGACAAAACGATTTACAAGATACCCATCGACCCCGCCTTTGGCGAGGCGCCGGCTTACGAACCGGAGAAACACCCGACACCGCGCGGAAGAGGCATGCGTTCAGGCGCGGGCGGCAGCCGTTCCGGAGGAGGAGGACGCCCGGCCAGGGCAAAAAATCCGTCAGGCCGCCGGAACAGTTCCCGTTAACCCCCTCTCTCATTCCGCAGACAGAGATGCTTTGTTTCCCCAACGCAAAAATCAATATCGGACTCCGCGTTCTGCGCAGGCGCGCCGACGGGTATCACGAAATCGAAACGCTGTTTTATCCCGTCCCGTTGCGGGATGCGCTGGAGGCGGTGCCCGCCGCGACTACCGCATTCCACCTTTCCGGCCTGCTGCTGCCGGACGTTGCGCCGGAAGAGAATCTCGTATGGAAAGCGCTGAAGCTGCTGGAGCAAACATACACTCTCCCGCCGCTGGCGATTTACCTGCGGAAGCACATTCCGTTCGGCGCCGGACTGGGAGGCGGTTCTGCCGACGCCGCTTTCATGCTGAAGCTGCTCAATGCCTGCGCCGCCCTCCGTCTCTCCGACACGGAACTCGAAGCCCTGGCGACGACGCTGGGAGCAGACTGTCCGTTTTTCATCCGCAACCGTCCGGTACTGGCCACCGGCATCGGCAACCGGTTCGAACCCGTTGACCTTTCGCTGAAGGGATATACGCTTTGGATTGTCAAGCCGGACGTCGCCGTTTCCACCAAAGAAGCCTATTCATGGGTAAAGCCTTCAGTTCCGTCCGTGTCGTTGAAGGAACTTTCAGCCCGGCCGGTTGCCGAATGGAAGCACGGGCCGGTCAACGACTTCGAGCAAAGCGTATGCCGCCGCTATCCCGTCATCGGCGCCGTCAAGGCGCAACTGTACGCACAAGGAGCGGCATACGCTGCCATGTCAGGATCCGGCTCCTCCGTCTACGGCCTGTTTGACAAAGACGTGCAAATGCACTTTCCCGGCTGTTTCGTCTGGAAAGGAAAGTTGGATTGAATATTGAATCGGGAGCAAAGGGATGCGGCAGGGTTGCCAGGTCATTCATCCTCGTCGAAGTCGTCCTCTTCTCCGGGATATTCGGTCAGAGTGACCTTTCCTCCCTTGTTGCCGAGGGTCTTTTTCTTCAGGTTGCCAATCAACTGATGTACTTCCTTGTCTTTGCGGATTTTTTTGATAGCCATCTTGGCTGCCGACTGCTGCGATTCCTTCTTGGTATATCCGATGCCGATTCCCAGCGGCATACCCATCAGGGAAACGCGGCTTTGGAAAACCGGACTCCCATGCTGGTCGGTGAATGTTTCTATCAGTTCAAACAGGATTTCCAGTTTGTTTTTCTGGCTCCATTCAATCAGGTTCGACTTGAAGTTGACTTCTTTGTTGGCGATCTTGTCCAGCGGAAGATATTTCTCGATGATTCGCTCCTTGACAAAGGCACAACATATCCGATAGCCCTGATCCAGGTAGATTGCCCCGATCAGCGCCTCGAACGCATTCCCGTAAATATAGCTGTTGTGTGCATTTAGGCGGGTAGAAGTGATGATCATCCTGTCCAGCCCCATTTCATGCGCAATACGGTTCAAACTGTCGCGCTGGACAATTTTCGACCGGGTGTTTGTCAAGAAACCCTCTTTCCGGTTCGGATACTGCTTGTAGATAATGTCTGCAACTACGGCATCCAGCACGGCATCTCCCAGAAATTCCAGCCGCTCGTTGTTTTTCCACCGTCCGTCTTCCGTCGCAATGGGAGAAGAGCGATGGGTAAACGCCTGCCTGTAGAGTTGAATATCATTGGGATAAAATCCCAACATACTGTGAAGAGACAAGTAAGGCTCCTTGTTTCGCAAAAAGAGCCTTTTTATATATTGATGGATTCGGACACGCACTTAGTTTTCAAATTTCCTCACGATCACACTGGCATTGTGACCGCCAAAGCCGAACGTATTGGACAAAGCGGCTCTGACTTCTCTCCGCTGAGCCGTGTTAAATGTGAAATTCAACTTGTAGTCAATCTCAGTATCTTCATCACCGTCGACATGGTTGATGGTCGGCGGGATGATATTGTTTTTTACGGCCAGAATCGAAGTGGCCGCTTCTATTGCTCCGGCAGCGCCCAGCAAGTGACCGGTCATTGATTTGGTAGCGCTGATATTAAGGTGATACGCATGTTCGCCAAAAACATCCAGGATGGCCCTGGTTTCGGAGATGTCGCCTACCGGTGTTGAAGTGCCGTGAACATTGATATAATCAATTTCATCGTACGCCATTCCCGCATCTTCCAGTGCGTTTCGCATCACCAGTTTGGCCCCCAGCCCATCGGGATGGCTGGCCGTCAGGTGATAGGCATCTGCCGAAAGACCGCTGCCTGCTACCTCTGCATAGATTTTCGCGCCACGCGCCAAAGCATGTTCCAGTTCTTCCAAAACCAGGCAGGCGCTGCCTTCGCCCATCACAAATCCGTCGCGACTGGCACTGAACGGCCGCGAAGCCGTTTCCGGCGAGTCATTGCGCGTCGAAAGCGCGTTCATCGCATTGAAACCGCCTACGCCGACAGTGGCAATGGCAGCTTCGGCGCCACCGGCCAGAATCGCGTTGGCTTTTCCCAAACGGATATAGTTAAAGGCGTCAGCAATCGCATTGGTTGAAGACGCACAAGCGGATACCGTTGCAAAGTTCGGCCCCCGGAATCCATATTTCATGGATATGTGTCCGGCAGCAATGTCTGCAATGATTTTGGGGATAAAAAACGGATTAAACTTCGGACCTAATTCCTCGTTATAACCTCTGACTTCCTCTTCAAATGAACGAATGCCTCCGATTCCGGCAGCAAAAATGACACCGATACGGTCTTTATCTTCCTTTTCCAGTTCGAAGCCTGCATCAACTACGGCTTCACTTGCCGCAACCAGGGCGAAATGGGTATACCGGTCGCATTTGCGTGCATCCTTCCGATCCATGTATTGTAGCGGATCAAACCCTTTTACCTCACAGGCAAACCTGGTCTTGAACCTGGCCGCGTCAAACAGAGTAATAGGCCCTGCGCCGCTTACTCCCCGGACAAGCCCCGCCCATGTTTCCGGCAGGGTATTGCCCAATGGGGTAATTGCCCCAAGACCTGTTACTACAACTCTTTTTAATTCCATAATCCCGTAAGATGATTACTTCACTGCTGCGTCAATATAATCAATCGCATCTTTGACTGTTGAAATTTTTTCAGCCTTGTCGTCAGGAATAGAAATTCCGAATACTTTCTCAAACTCCATAATCAGTTCAACAGTGTCAAGCGAATCCGCTCCTAAATCGTTTGTAAAACTCGCTTCATTAGTCACTCCCGACTCATCAATACTCAATTTGTCAGCGATGATCTCCTTTACTTTGGATGCAATATCAGACATAAATTTCAATTTTTAGATTAATAATAAGAATATAATATTAGGTATATGTTTTAATTTTGCGGTGCAAAGGAAAGAATTTTTCGTCGTACAGAGCAAATATTCTTGGTGAAAAATGCGGAAAAATGCACATTAAGTATTTCACTGTGCAATAAACTAAAACAGGAACGTATGAAAAAAGTAGCGATTTTTGCCTCCGGTTCAGGCACTAATGCAGAAAATATCGCAAGATATTTTGCTGCGAACCAACAAATTGAAGTTTCACTTCTGGTATCCAACAACCCGAAGGCGGGAGTACATGCGCGGATGGCCGGCTTGGGCATCCCGGCGGTTACTTTTTCGAAGCAGGCTTTCGTCGAAGGCATCCCCATTTTGAAAAAACTGAGGGAATATCCGGTCGACTGGATTGTTCTGGCCGGCTTCATGACTAAAATTCCGGTGGAAATACTGAATGCCTATCCCAACCGGATCGTTAATATCCATCCGGCCTTGCTTCCGAAGTATGGCGGAAAGGGAATGTACGGGATGCACGTGCATGAGGCCGTAGTGGCTGCCGGCGAAAAAGAGTCGGGCATCACGGTACATTATGTAAATGGCGAGTATGACGAGGGAAGGGTGATCTTTCGGGCGTCATGTCCCGTCTTG
>JAITQL010000048.1 GCA_031288935.1 Tannerella sp. | reverse complement strand
TGGACAACAGTGCGGTGCATCCCGAAAGCTATGCCGTTGCGGAACGCATGGCCGCCGACTTGCACGTCACCGTCGCCGACCTGCTGAACAGCGAGTCGCTGCGCGGGCAGATCGAACTGGAAAAGTACGTTACGGAGACGGTGGGACTGCCTACGCTGACCGACATCCTTCAGGAACTGGCCAAGCCCGGTCTCGATCCGCGCGAGAAGGCCAAAGTATTCGAGTTTGCACCGGACGTGCACCGTCCCGACGACCTGCGCGCCGGGATGAAGCTGCCCGGCATCGTGACCAACATCACCAATTTCGGCTGCTTTGTCGACGTCGGCGTCAAGCAGGACGGCCTGGTACATCTCTCGCAGATGGCAAACCGGTTCGTCTCTCACCCGTCGGAAATCGTCAAGCTGAACCAGCAGGTAGAAGTCACCGTGCTGGAAGTCGACCTCCCAAGAAACCGGATATCCTTCAGTCTGAAAGAATAAATTCAAGATTCAAAAATTCAAAAATTCAAAGATTCAAGGATTCAAAAATTCGAGGGTAGAAGGGGGTTCCATTCTACCCTTTTTGGTGTGCGCCTTTTCTCACCTGCTTCACTGTGTTTGCAGAGACAGCGGAGGCAATGAATCTTTGAATTTTTGAATCCTTGAATCCTTGAATCTTTGAATTTATTAAAGATTCGAGGGTAGAAGGGGGTTCCATTCTACCCTTTTTGGTGTGCGTCTTTTCTCACCTGCTTCACTGCGTTCGCAGAGACAGCGGAGGCAATGAATCTTTGAATTTTTGAATCCTTGAATCTTGAATTTATTCCGGATAGCTGTAGAAGTCGTCGCGTATGCCGACGTCGAAGCGTCCGTCCGAAATCGTTTCCGGTCGGCTGTTCAGAAGAAACTTAACCTCGAACGTTCCGGACAGGATCACCCGGTTGATCACGTCGTCGATACGCAGCAACTGCGCTCGCCCGAAAGTCAAACGTCCGCTCACAGGCCGGACGAGCGCTACCAGATCCTCCCTTTCCATCCTCACGCCACAGGAGTCGCCGGTCAAATCAATCTCCCTGCCATGCAGCGAAACCAGATCCGTGAAGTCCCCGATGTGTGAGGAGGGAAAAGCGAACGTCAGCGTCATCTTTTCGGTATCGTAGCGGTTCGAAGCCGCATCCGCGGCCAGCCGTCCGGTCAGGGAAAAGTTCAACACCCCGTCCCGGTACGTCACCTTGCAGGGAACAAGGCTGTTTGCAACCAGAAAGTAGTTCCTTTCATACCTTGCGCCGAAGGAATTATACCCCCACTCGGTATAAGCCGGCAGATTTGCGTCGGTCGCGTCGGGGATGAAGACCGTCCTGTCCATTTCTTCACCGGCGCAGGCGCACAGCAGCAGCAGGAAGCCTGCCAGGGGAAACAAATATTTTTTCATGTGAATCATTTTATTTTGAACCGATCGGCGCATTTTTTCCCAGAGGAACCTGCACCGAAAACTGGAGGCCAATGCCCGAATTTGAATACGATTTGATAAACGAAGAGGCGCCGGAGGCAAGCATGATGCCCGGAAAATGCGCTTCGACGTTGATCCAGGGAAACCGTCCGGCGCCTACCCTGAACCCGCCGATCTTGAACCCGAAGGCGGGATACAGACGGGCGTTGAAGTTGGCCGGCGCTTCAATGCCGTCGCGCACGGAATCCGCATAACGGCTCATGGCGTCGTCCGGAAAGTCAATCCTGTTTTCGGTCTGCAACCGCCGGTTGAAAATCGCGCCCAACTTGAAATAATGCTGAAAAGGCAACTCCCGGTTGTTCGGGAAAAACCGTATTTCGAGCGGCACCCCCAGGTAACAGCTCTCCTGCCTGACCGCTCGAACCCGCACATAATCCGTCTCCACGCCCTCCTGCCTGACCTGCCACAGGAAATAATCCCTGTCCGAATCAAAAACGGACGCATACTTCGACACCCGAAGCCCCGCGGCGATGCCCAGCCGGTTTCCCGGCAGGAAAAACTCGGCCTTCACGCCCGCATAGGAAATATCCAGCGACTGTTCCGGCCCGATCAATCCGCAATAAAACACATAATCGTCGAAATAGGGAAACGCGGACTTGCTTTCCCTCACCCCGTCGGGTTTTTTCGTATCTCCGAAGTACGTGTCGAAGCCGTATTCGGCGCCCAGTTTAATATTTTGCCCCCGCAGGATTCCGGTTGCAAGCAACACGAAAATCAAGAAAACCACATACGCTCCTGTCCTGTTCATACCTTTCACCGTTTAAAAAATCCCTGCAAATGTACCTGAAAACAGTAATATGTACAAATGCCGGGTTACTTTTTGTCCACCAATCCAAATCCTGGACGGTTGTTCTAACCCGACAGGCTGCAATCCATCGGGCAGTTTGCGCAGGCCGAAGCCGATGCGGCTGTTTTATCATAGCGGTACACCGAAACGCGGTCTTTCCCCGCGACAAAGAGGCGGTCTTCACGCACTTTCACATCATAGGCCGCATGTCCGCCTCCCAGCGACGGGCTGTCGAGCAATATGCCGCGGAACTGTCCGTCGCTGCCGTAACAGCTGATCCGCGGATGTCCCTTTTCGGATGTAATAACGTCGCCACCGGAAGTACAGGCCAGGTGGACGGGATTGCAGCATCCGGCAAACAAGCCCGGAGCGCCGCCGGGTTTGCCGAACGAGCCGAGACAGTCGCCCTCCAGCGTGTAGCGTTCCACTTGGTGACGGCCCGAATTGGAGCAGTACAGCACGTCGTCCACGCACGCAATGCCGAACGTAAGGCTGGGAATGATGAATACCTCCGGACTGTGGATGAATTTCACAAAACCGCCCGCCGCCGTATACTTGCAAATATTCTTGTGCGCCGCATCGGTGACAAAAACGAACTCCTGCGCCACGGCAAACGCACAATAGTCGGACAGGCCGCTGCACGCCTCCCATTCCCGCAACCGCTCTCCTGACGGAGAATAGACCTCGATTTTTGAAGGGTACAGGACATACACGCTGTCGCTGTCGACGGCAAGATCCCGCACGTTCTCGCCGACGGGAAAGCGGACAAGCCGTTTACCGCGATTGTCGAACACCTGCACGTCGCCGCCCGCCGTGGCCACATAAATACGCTCGCCGGACTGTTCAAATCCCTTGATTATTCCCTGAACGGCAAAGGAAGCGACCTGCCTGTACGGAGAAGCGACCGCGCCGCCTTGTCCCTCCGGCGGCGAAGGGACAAGGCGGCCCTGCCCCGAAGCGACAGCCGGATTCCCCGTCCGGCAACTCCTTGTCAGCAATGTGCCGGACACGCCTGCAACGGCTCCTCCGGCGACCACCGAACCTACGGTTCGTAAAAATTTCTTGCGGGATATTTCTTCCATCATTTATCCGGTTTAGTTGATCCGTATCAGTTTATTTTTAAACATTTCACCTCGTGCGCATCCCGGAGAATCAGCCTGCCGTCGGCATAAGCCATCGGCCCCCAGGCATCGGCGCCATCCATGATGCGCTGTTTTTTCATCAATTGCATGCCGCGGGACTGAATCCCGTAGACGTACAGCTCGCCGTCTTCCTTAAAGACGAACAGGTGTTCGTTAATCACCATGTACGGCCCCAGTCCGAAACGTTCATCCGCTCCCGACGACCATACGGGACGGTGCAGGTCGGCCGGAGAGTAGGTCACCAGCTTGCCCCGCAGGCTGCCGCCGTCTTTCGGCATCACGCTGATGATCATGTCCCGGTAAAGAATCGGCGTCTGCTGTTCGCTGGACAAGCCTTCGCCCGGCTTGTACTGTTCTACGATTGCCGCGTTCCACCCGGCGCCGGACTTGTCCACCCGCAACAGGGCGCCTCCCGTTCCATACCCGGCCACCAGGAAGACGGTACTGGACGACAGTTGCAAGGGCGAAGGCGCCACTACGGACGGCTGCCATTTGGCAACGCTCCACAGCAGCGCCCCCCTGTCGCCCTGCTCGGCCGAGATGCCGCATACGCCTCCGATGCCGGCATAGACATACGTTTTCTTGCCTCCCAGCGTCATCGGCATCACGGAAGAATGAGACATCTTGTAGGCCGGACTGTTGGGCGTCTGCCAGATCACGTCTCCCGTGTGACAGTCGATGCCGGCCAGCAGAATATCTTCTCCCGCCGGCGCCACAATCAACGTCCCGTCGTCCACGCGGGGACACTGGCCGGCGTACCAGAAAGGCACTTCCGTCTTGAACGCCTTCTGCATGTCGAGCGACCATTTCAAGTGTCCCGACACCGGATCGCAGCACATCACGTGTCCCTGCGGCCCCAGCGTAATGACATACCCGTCCGAAATCACCGGCGCGGTACGCGAAAAACCGTGATTCCGCTTCATCGGGACGCGATACCACCGGCGCCACAGCTCTTTCCCGCTCTCCAGCGAGAAACAGCGCAGCATGTCGGAACTCAGCCCCTCGTCGTAATCCAGAAAATAAACCAGTCCGTTGTTTATAACCGGCGAGGCATGTCCCTCGCCGGTCGTCACGCTCCACATGACAGGATAATCCTCCGCGCCGGGACCAATGCGTTCGGGAGCCTGTATGATATTGCTTGACTGTTCGCCCCGGAAGCAAGTCCACTTCCCGGTCAGGGCGGAAGTTTCCTCGCCGTACCGCATGAAAAACTCTCCGATACGCACCTCGTCTGTCTTGCGGACGCCTTGCGGACGGTGATCCGCTCCGGGCGCCTGCAGGGCAATGTCCCGTTCGGGAAGATAGACATGCCAGCCGACGATCACACAGGCATAAACCAGTGCAACACCGGCCGTGACATACTGTATCTTCCTCTTCGCCTCCATTTGAAACTGTTTAATACGGTTATCGGATATCGCACCTGATTCCGCACGGTGCAGCGGCAGTTTGTACGTCTGCAAAACGTCCCCGCATGATGGAAATATTCATATTCAGTCCTCGACGGAGGTTGCTTGGAACCACAAAGGGGCCGGCGAGACCTCGGCGGGGGTTGCTTGGAACC
>JAITQL010000215.1 GCA_031288935.1 Tannerella sp. | reverse complement strand
TCGCCAGGTCGCGCGCCAGCTCGCGCAGCAGCAGGGCGCGCGGATCGGAGATCGTGTACACGGCATGACCGATGCCGTAGATCAGCCCGCTCCGGTTATATGCCTCCTTGCGCAGGATGCGGGTCAGATAGGCGTCGATCTCCTCCACGCTTTTCCAGTCTTCGATATTTTCCTTGAGGTGGCTGAACATGTCTACCACCTGAATGTTCGCTCCGCCGTGTAGCGGCCCCTTCAACGACCCGATTCCTGCCGCGATGGAGGAATAAATGTCCGTTTGGGTGGAGGAAGTGACGCGCACGGTGAACGTCGAGTTGTTGCCGCCGCCGTGTTCGGCCTGCAAAATGAGGAGCAGGTCGAAGGTACGGGCTTCGAGTTCCGTATACTCCTTCTTCAGCATGTAAAGGAAATTTTCGGCGAAGGACAATTCGGGATTCGGGTGGCGGATGTGCAGGGAACGCGCCTTGTCGTGGTGACGCAGGACGTTGTACGCATAGGCGATGACGGTCGGAAAGCGCGAAATGAGTTCGACGGACTGTTTCATGGTGTTTTCGCGCGAGAGATCGTCGGCGTTTTCGTCGAAGGTATACATCTCGAGCACGCTCCGCGCCAGAATATTCATGATGTTGCTTCCGCGAAGCGACATGATGCTCATCGTCGTTTCGTGTTGCAGCGGCATATGCCCGTACAGCAGCGCGCGAAACTCTTTCAGCTCCTCCCGATCGGGCAGATTGCCGGAAAGCAGCAGGTAAGCCACCTCCTCGAAGCCATACCGCCGTTCTTTGGTCACGGCATGTACCAGGTCTTCGATATCGTAGCCGCGGTAAAACAGTTTTCCGGGAATCGGCTTCAGTTTTCCATCCCCGGTACGCTCGTAGCCCACCACGTTTCCGATTTTCGTCAGCCCGACAAGTACGCCGGAGCCGTCTTCATTGCGCAGACCGCGCTTGACATCGTACTGTTTGAACAGCGCGTTGTCGATCCTGGCCGACTGCTTGAGCGTATCGGCCAGCTTGTAGGTTAAATACTTTCCATTCATGATTCATTACATATTCATATCGTTATACATACAGCAGGCGGATCAGGTGCTCGCCGAAGACTTCGGTCGACAGGGACTGTCCCTGCGGCATGAAGCGTGCGAGATCGGCCGTCGCCTTTCCGCCGGAAAAACAGTCTTCCATCGCACAGATGATCCGTTGTGCGGCCTCCTCCCAGCCAAGGTATTCCAGCATCATTACGGCCGAAAGCAGCAGCGAGGAAGGATTCGCCCGGTTGGCGCCGGCAATGTCGGGCGCCGTGCCATGCGTGGCTTCAAAGATCGCATGTCCCGTGGCATAGTTGATGTTGGCGCCCGGAGCGATTCCGATGCCTCCCACCATGGCAGCCAGTTGATCGGAGATATAATCGCCGTTCAGGTTCAGCGTGGCAATCACGGAGTAATCCTCCGGATTGAGCAGCGTATTCTGGAGAAAAGCGTCGGCGATTACATCCTTGACGACGACATCGCTTCCGGCAAATTCCCGTTCGGCCAGTTCGTAGCCCCACTGCTTGAAACCGCCTTCGGTATACTTCATGATGTTTCCCTTGTGAACGAGGGTCACGTCGGGCAGATCGTGCAGCAGGGCATACTTGATGGCGGCGCGTACCAGGCGCTCGGTGCCTTCCACCGACACCGGCTTGACGCCGAACGAGGAGCTTTCCGGGAAACGGATGTTGCGAACCCCCATCTCTTCCGTCAGGAAGCGGCAGAACCGGGCGGCTTCGGGCGTGCCCTGCTTCCACTCGATGCCGGCGTAGATGTCTTCCGTATTTTCGCGGAAGACGGTCATGTTTACCTTCCAGGGTTCCTTCAGGGGCGAGTGTACGCCTTTGAACCAGCGCACGGGACGCACGCAGGCGTACAGGTCGAGCGCCTGCCGCAGGGCGACGTTCAGCGAGCGGATGCCGCCGCCGACGGGCGTCGTCAGGGGGCCTTTGAGGCCTATCCGGAAGTCGCGGAACGCATCCAGCGTTGCATCCGGCAGCCACGAGCCGTTCCGCTTAAACGAACGTTCGCCCGCCCATACTTCCCGCCATTCGATCCGCTTCCGGCCTCCGTAGGACAGTTGCAGCGAGGCGTCTACTACTTTCCGGCAGACCGGCATGATTTCCGCCCCTACGCCGTCGCCCGTAATAAAGGGGACGGTCACGCAGTCCGGCGCTGCGACTACTCCATTGTGAACAGTTACTTTACTCATCTTTCTTTTTTGTTTTAATTGCATGACAGTTCAACGCAGATCCGGCACGAAACCATTCGATCTGTGTGGAATTATAGGTGTGACGCGCCGGAAAGGATTCCTCCGTACCGTCGCTGTGCGTCAATACGACCGTCAGGGGGCATCCGGGCGCGAAGGCGGTCAGCCCCTCGATACCCAGCCGGTCGTCTTCGCGGATCCGGTCATAATCCTCCGGACGGGCGAACGTCAAGGCCAGCATCCCCTGTTTCTTCAGGTTCGTCTCGTGAATCCGCGCAAAGGACTTGGCCAGCACCGCGCGGACATTCAGGAAACGGGGTTCCATGGCGGCGTGTTCGCGCGAAGACCCTTCGCCGTAATTCTCTTCCGCCACCACCACCGAGGCGCGCCCTCCGGCTTTGTAGGCCGTTGCCGTTGCCGACACGCCGCCATACGCGCCCGTCAGCTGGTTTTTCACCTCGTTCGTCTTTCCGTTGAAGGCATTGACGGCGCCCATCAGCAGATTTTCGGAAATATGCTCCAAATGTCCGCGGAAACGCAGCCAGGCGCCGGCCATGGAGATGTGATCGGTGGTGCATTTGCCCTGCACCTTGATCAGGAGCAGCATGCCGGTCAGGTCGCTGCCCTCCCACGGGGCGAACGGCTCGAGGCGTTGCAGGCGTTCGGAATCCGGAGCGATACGAATGTCCTCCGAAGCGCTGCCGGGGGCAACAAATCCGCGCTCCTCGACGGCGAAGCCTTTGACGGGCAGCGTGGCGCCGGTCGGCGGATCCAGTTTCACCTGTTCGCCGTCCAGATTAGTCAGCGTATCCGTCAGCGGATTGAAGCAGAGGTCGCCGGCAACGGTCAGCGCCAGCGTCAGCTCCGGCGATGCCACAAACGCATGGGTATTCGGATTGCCGTCGGCGCGCTTGGCGAAGTTGCGATTGAAAGACGTGACGATGGAATTGGGGCGCGTGTTGTCGTCCGTGATCCGCTTCCACTGTCCGATGCAGGGGCCGCAGGCATTCGCCATCAGCGTGCCGCCGACGGCCTCGAAAAGGGCGATAAATCCGTCCCGCTCCGCCGTGTAACGGATTTGTTCGGAACCGGGATTGACGATCAGGGGACTGGCGGCCTTGAGTTTCTTGTCCACCACCTGCCGCGCCAGCGAAGCAACGCGGCTCATGTCCTGGTACGACGAATTGGTACACGACCCGATCAGTCCCGCTTCCATCCGGCGCGGATACCCGTTCTGCCTTACCTTCGCGGCAAAGGCGGAGAGGGGCGTAGCGGCATCGGGGGTGAAGGGGCCGTTTATATACGGCTCCTGTTCGGAAAGGTTGATTTCGATCACGCGGTCGTAGCAGGTTTCCGGATGTTTCCACACCTCCGGATCGGCTGTCAGATCCGTCCGGATGGCGTCGGCCAGTTTGGCAACGGCTTTACGCCCGGTCGCAACGAGGTATTTTTTCATTTCATCGTCATACGGAAAGAGCGACGCGGTAGCGCCCACCTCGGCGCCCATGTTGCAAATGGTCGCCTTGCCGGTGGCCGAGAGGGTGGCGGCGCCCGTACCGAAGTACTCGATCACGGCATTCGTGCCTCCCTTGACGGTCAGGATGCCGGCCAGTTTGAGAATCACGTCTTTGGGCGACGCCCAGCCACCGAGCCGGCCGGTCAGCCTGACGCCGATCAGCCGCGGCATTTTCAGCTCCCAGGCCATGCCTGTCATCACATCCACCGCATCCGCCCCTCCCACGCCGATGGCGATCATGCCCAGCCCGCCGGCATTCGGCGTGTGCGAATCCGTGCCAACCATCATTCCGCCGGGGAAAGCGTAGTTTTCAAGCACGACCTGATGAATAATACCGGCGCCGGGCTTCCAGAACCCAAGGCCGTACTTGCTGCACACCGTCCGGAGGAAGTCGTAAACCTCTCTGTTCGTCGCGTCGGCAGTCTTCAGGTCGGCCGCAGCGCCCTGCCAGGCCTGGATCAGGTGATCGCAATGCACGGTAGCCGGTACGGCGGACGTCTTGCGGCCGGCATTCATAAACTGCAACAGCGCCATCTGCGCCGTAGCGTCCTGCATGGCCACCCGGTCGGGACGGAAGTCGGCATAATCCTCGCCCCGCACATACGCGCCGGTTTTCGCCGGGTAGAAAAGGTGCGCGTAGAGGATCTTTTCGGAAAGGGTCAACGGGCGTCCCGAGATGCGCCGCGTATGTTTCGCAGCGCGCGACAATGTTTTGTAACATTGGGTGATCAAATCAAGATAATCATTCATTATTCTACTTATTGTTTATACATAACCGGATTCTATCGGAAAAAGTTCAGAAACAATGCTGTTTCGTGAAGCAGTGAAGGCAAAGGTAAACATAACTCCGGCAACAGGCAGCAAGAAAAACGGGAAAAAATCGGGCGGTATCAATAAAATCTATGCTGAAATAACTCGCTATCTATGTAGCGCTTCCGTTTGCACGGGGAAATATTCCTATCTTTGCCGTGTTTTTTAAATAATGGAAGAATGGAAAAGCATATAAAACTGTTTTATCTGAAAAGTTGTCCTTACTGCCGGCAAGCGTTCGGATTCATCGACGAGCTGAAACAACAGGAAGCGTACAGAAACCTTGAAATGGAGTTGATAGAAGAACGCGAGCAGTCGGAAATAGCCAATCGGTACGACTATTACTATGTACCGACGTTTTACGTAGACGAAGTGAAGATGCACGAAGGCGCCGTCACACGCGAACAGGTGGAAGCGGTATTCGCAAAAGCATTGTCCTTGGAGTAGACACGCCGTCGCACGTCCATCCGACAGATCGACAAAATGAGTGGAGAATGGATTGCGGATATCCGAAAAGCCGCCGCCTCAGCGAGGGCAGGACGAAAACAAAAGTGACGGACGGAAGCGTTCGGGTAGCGAATCGGACAGGAGGAAAATAAAACGGTTTTCCTCCTGCTCCATGTTCCGACCTCCCACACGACCGTGCGTACCGTCCGGTATACAACGGTTCCTTAACTTGCAAAAGTAATCTTGCGGCCGTAATCGCTAAAGATGATATACTCGGAATGAGCAGATCATCCGCAACCGGACAAACGCATGATCCGGTTTCAACCGTTCTTTGTTCCGTGCAGCATGATGTTGTCCGGCAGTACTTCTACCTGTCTGCAATTGAATTTTTGAATCCCTGAATCTTTGAATTTTATTTCACATACTTGTAAATCTGGAAACTTTCACGTAAGTTTGTCGCGAAATAAAAAAACAGCGACTATGAAAAAGTATTTCGTTTTACTGAGCCTTATGGCGTTTGTGCTTACTTCGTGTGAAGGGCCGATGGGACCTCCGGGAGAACCGGGTGGGGGTATGGAAACCTATTATTTTACGGTAACGCCAAGGGACTGGAAACTGCTCGGCGGCACGCAGGATGTTTCGTTTTACCAGTGTATCAAAGACCTGGATATTGGCAGCTATATCTACGAAAACGGAACGGTTTCTGCATACATGTATCAGATGGAGGATCAGACGGAGGTGCAGACGCCGCTTCCGTACATCATTCCTCACACGGATGGCAGCGTTCGATGGAATGAACAGTATACCTTCGATTTCGAGCAGGGAACCGTTTCCTTTTATGTCGACTACATAAAAGGAGAAACGCCCCCCGCAAAGGAATTTCGTGTTGTATTGACCTGGTAATGGCCGACAGAATGGAAGATGAACGGTTTGAAATGGTGGCCAAGACGCTGTACGGTCTGGAAGACGTGCTGGCGGAAGAACTGTCGGCCCTGCAGGCGGAAAAAGTCAGCGCGGGACGTCGCATGGTTTCCTTTACGGGCGACAAGTTGTTAATGTATAAGGCCAATTTGTATTGCCGGACGGCGCTGCGTATTCTGAAACCCGTCGCCCGGTTCAAGGCAAGCGGTGCGGATGACGTCTATGAAGAAGTAAAGGCGATTGCGTGGGAGCGTTATTTCTCGCCCGATAAAACGTTTGCCGTGGATGCCGTTATCTATTCCGAAACCTTTAACCATTCCAAATTCGTCGCCTACCGTACGAAAGACGCCATTGCAGACTATTTCAGCGAGAAGTACGGGAAACGTCCCTCTGTCCGGATCCATCGCCCGGACATGTTCATTCATATCCATATCTCGCATCACGACTGTACCGTGTCGCTCGACAGTTCGGGAGAGAGCCTGCACAAGCGCGGCTACCGGACGGAGCAGGGCGACGCGCCGCTCAATGAAGTGCTGGCGGCGGGCATGATCCTGAAAACGGGCTGGCGGGGCGAATCCAATTTCATTGACCCGATGTGCGGTTCGGGGACGCTGCTGATCGAGGCGGCCATGATCGCGCTCAACATCCCGCCCGGCCTTTATCGCAAGGAATATGCCTTTGAGAAATGGAATGACTTTGATGCGGAACTGTTCGACGAGGTATCCAGCGACGATACCGGCGAACGGAGGTTTGCGTTTAAATGCTACGGCTCGGATGTTTCGCCTGCTGCCGTCGAACTGGCGCGCGAAAACTGCCGCAACGCCGGCCTGACGAAATACATCGACCTGAAAACGCTCACCTTTCAGCAGTATACCGAAGCGCCGGAGGCGGGAATCCTGGTAACGAATCCGCCTTACGGGGAACGGATCGCGACGAACGATATCCTGGGCTTGTACAGAATGATCGGCGAACGGCTGAAGCATGTTTTTGCCGGATACCAGGCCTGGATATTGAGCTTCAAGGAAGAGTACTTCGAGAGCATCGGACTGAAGCCCAGCCGCAAGATCAAACTGATGAACGGACAGCTGGAGTGCGAGTTTCGCTGCTACGAACTGTTTGCAGGGAAAAACAGGGAATATAAAAAGACGCTGAACGAACAGCCCGAACTGGTCTTGAAGAAGCCGGCTTTCGGCGGGAAAACATCTCCCGGCGGCAAGCGGTTATCCATTAAAGACAAACCTTCTGCCCCGCGTCCATACGCCAAAGACAAAACCCTCCACAAAAAACCGTACCTCCGAAGAGATGAGAAGAAAAAATAACCGGTTTTTATTTGCATGGATTGCCGCGTATACCCTTTCATTTATGATGCAGCTTGGCGCACAGGAGAAATCACTCACTTTGCAGGACTTGATTCCTGGCGGCCGGAACCAGTTCCGTTTCGTGCCCCGCAACCTGAAACAGTTGCAGTGGTGCGGCGACAGGTACATGTATGTGCGGGGAGACAGCCTGCTTGCCGCTTCGCCCGCCGACAGCCGGCCGGAACAGGTGGCGCTGACCCTCGAACAGCTGAATCGCACGCTCGAAGCGGCCGGATATCCTTCCACCGCTGCGATGCCGGACTTTTCCGTTCCTTTTCCGAAACAGCCGGATCTGCTGGCGTTTCATTACAGGAACTACCGGATTCACTACGACCTGAAAGCAGACAAGGTAGCGGTTGCCTACACGCTGGATTCCCAGTGGGAACACGTTGAATTTTGCGCGGCGAACGGCTACCTGGCGTATACGGAAAGAAACAATGTGCAGATTCTTTCGCCGGAAAACCGCGCCGCTGCGGTGACGGACGAAACGGAAGACGGCATCGTCTGCGGCGTCGCCGTTCATCAGAACGAGTTCGGTATCCACAAGGGACTGTTCTGGTCGCCGCAGGGAACGGCGCTGGCTTTTTACCGGATGGACGAACGGATGGTGACGGACTATCCGGCAGTCAATATCCATGCGCGGGTGGCCAGGGTGGAACCGTTCAAGTATCCGATGGCCGGGATGAAAAGTCATGAAGTGACGGTCGGCGTATATCACCTGTCCGACGGGCAGGTCGTCTGGCTGAAGACGGGGCTGCCGAAGGAAAAATACCTGACCAACGTCGCCTGGAGTCCGGACGATAAAAGTGTGTACATTGCGGAACTGAACCGCGAACAGAACGAGTGTTGCCTTGTGCGCTACAATGCCCGGACAGGCGAGAAGGAAGCGGAACTTTTCACCGAACGCAACGGGAAATACGTGGAACCGCAGCATCCCGTCCTTTTTTTGCCGAAAGACCCGACG
>JAITQL010000198.1 GCA_031288935.1 Tannerella sp. | reverse complement strand
CCATCCGGAACCGGCCTGCCATTATTGCTTTTCCGGCTGTTTCGCGGCGTTCCGGCAAACTACAGTTCCCGGATCGTTTCCACACTTCCCGGTTGAAATTTCTTTCATTGATTTTTATTCATGTTCAGGAGTTCAAAAGTTCAAGGTTTGCTTGGCCGGACATTTTTTCTTTCCATTCGTTGAAGAAGTCCGGACTGGATGGTTCGAAAACGCCTTCGCGCGTCATAAACAGCTGTATGGTGGAGGCGGTCAGGATCAGTGAACCGTCCGGTTCCTTGCAGATGCGGTAGTCGAAAATCAGTTTCCCGCCGCGCACCGGACGGCAGGTGATTTCGATCAGCAGTACATCGTCGATGGTTGCCGGTTGCCGGTATTGCAACTGCAGGTCTACTATGGGGGCAACGTAGCCGCTGTTGAAAATGTGCATGTATGTCAGTCCGTATTTGCGGCCAAAGGCTTCGCGGGCGTCTTCCAGGTACTGCACGTAGCAGCCGTGCCATACCATGCGGAGCGCGTCGACTTCGCTGAACCGCACCCGCACCCGGATCGTTTCACACAAGGGCTTGTCCATCCTCTTCGCGGATAAATATCTTCATCTGCCCCGAAGCCACCACGTCATCGCCCGACCGGGTTTCGGCCGTCAGCAGCGACACGTTCATGATTTCGGAAAGGATTTGGATCGAGGTGCGCAGCGATTCGCCGACGGCGGGCAAACGGAAGATGCGGAACTTTCGTATCTCGCCGATGTAGCCCGTCGGCGCCGGCTGCTGCCGTCGAAAAGCCTTGTAGCCGGCCAGCGCCGAGGCCGACTGGGCGACGTGTTCAACCAGTCCCGGTTCGGTCAGCCGTCCGCCGGCGCAAAACAGGTTGCCGGCGCTTACGGTCAGCCCCGTCACGGCCGCCGTATCGCTTCCTTCCCAAAAGACATCTATCATCACCATCGGTGCACGCTGCGGGATGAGCGCGTGGAGCCGTTCTCCTTCAAAAAGCGCGGGAGCAGCCATTCAGACGGGTTTACGGTCGTTAATAAACTCGTATAAATGGTCGAACGTCTGTATCTCGATAATTTCGGCGCCTTTGATCTTTACGTTGAACGTGGATTCGATCAGCGCTACCATGTCGACCAGGCTCAGGCTGTCCAGCTGAAGCGTTTCCTTGATGTTTGCCTCCGGACGGATGTCCGATACTTCTATTTCAAATTCATTGGCCAGTACTTCGTTTACCTGTGTAATCAATGCTTGTTTACTCATTCTTTCAAATTGTTTAATGATTAAATTATCCTGCGGGTTTTGTCGGTTTCATAGATTTCGTACGACCAGCGTAGAGTTGGTTCCTCCAAAGCCAAAGGAATTGGAGAGAAAGAGGTCGAAATGCTTGTCCACGCGCTCGGCGGGAATGTTCAGATGCGCCGAAGCCTCGTCGGGATGTTCAAAGTTGAGGTTGGGCGCAATGAAATCGTGCTTCATCATCAGCATGGAATAAACCACTTCGCTGGCGCCGGCCATCCACATTTCGTGCCCGGTCATGGACTTGGTCGAGGTTGTTTCGGGCTTGTGATCGCCGAAGACGTGCGAGATGGCCTTGGCTTCGTTGCGGTCGCCCACCGGCGTGGAGGTGGCATGTGCGTTCACGTAGCCGATGTCGCGGATGTCGAAGCCTGCTTCGCGGATGGCCATTTGCAGGGAACGGATGGGGCCGTCCACGTTCGGCACGGAGATGTGATCGCCGTTCGACGAGAAGCCGTAGCCGCAGATTTCACCGATGACCGGCGCGCCGCGGCGCACGGCCGATTCGTAGCTTTCGATGATGACGGTGGCCGCTCCGCCGCCGGGCACAAGTCCGTCGCGGTCGCGGTCGAACGGGCGCGAAGCTTTGGCGGGCGCGTCTTCACGCACCGAAAAAGCGCTGATGCCGTCGAAACTGCCGATCGAAAACGGGTTGACCTCCTGCGCGCCGCCGCAGACGATGCAATCCTGCAGTCCGTTCCGAATCAGCAGCGCGCCCAGCCCGATGGAATGGGAGCCGCTGGCGCAGGCGCCGGAGACGGTCAGGTTGATGCCTTTCAGCTTGAAGATGCAGGCCAGGTTCATCGTCACCGTCGAGTTCATCGACTGGAAGATGGCGCCCGATCCGATCAGCGTCGTATCCTTCTTGTTGCGCATGATGTCCACGCTGCGGACTACGGCGTCGGCGCTGCTGTCGTTTCCGTAAAGAATCCCGATTTCATGCTGCTCGATGTATTCGGCATCCAGCCTGGCGTTGGCCATTGCTTCGCAGGTGGCCATGTAGGCATACTTGGCCTGTTCCGGCATGTAAACCCGCTGGTTGCGGCTCAGCCGGCTTTTCAGTTCGGGCACTTCGAGCGCCGCCGTCAGCGCCGACCGGAATCCCATTTCCTTTCGCACCGGGTCGAAAACAATGCCCGAACGCCCGTTGTACAGCGACGTGCATACTTCGTCCAGGTTTGTCCCCAGACAGGAATAGATGCCCATTCCCGTAATTACTACTTTTTTTTCCATAGATATAATTTCACTGTTTCTTTGTTTTCAATAATTGATCCAGCCGGTCGTGCAGGCCGGTTCTTAACTGCCGCAGCGCCTTCAGCCTTTCCGTTTTCAGTCCGGCGCGGTAACGCCAGGCCTGCACGGTGCGGATGAAAAACGTCCGGTAATGCCACGCAAACAGCGCCAGCCAGGGCAGGACGGCCAGATAGGCCGCCGCCGCCCACAGGTTGACATGAATCCATGTCAGCACGAAGGTGAGCGTGTAAAAAACCGGAACGGTGAGCAGGATACTTGCCGCGAGGACGAAGGTGCCGTAAAACATCGGGTCGGTCGTGCGGCGTTGCAGGAGCGTCGGGATGACGAGGTGCAGGACATTCGGCCAGAGCGAGAAAATCCATGCCGGCAGCAGGAAAAGACAGAGCAGGAAGCGCAGCGCAAGGACACCCCGGGGCAGCGGCCGGTCGAACGCGGCGTCGCTGATTTTCATCTCCCGGATGCCTTCCTGCAAGGTCAGCGCATCGTTGCAGATGCTGCGTACCGCTTCCGGGTGATCGGCCTGCACCCGTTGCAGGGCGGCGACGAAATCGCGGTCGGCCAGCAACCGTTCGGGCAGCCGGTCGGGACGGTATCCCTGCGCCGCGGCACGGGCGGCGCCATACGTGTTCCGCAGGAAATCAATGGCGGAATAATTCTCCAGATCGCGAATATCAAGCATCATGTCTTCGATCTGTTTCCGCACCAGTTTGTTCACCTGCCGCTGCGCCGTGCGCGGCCTCGTCCGGTAGAGTTCATAATACGGCCGTATCGAGATTGGCGTTCCGAACTTCACCAGCATCTGCCCGCGCAGGAGGAAATAATCGGAATAATGGTTGCAGGAAGGCAGGATGAATATTTCGGTACGGAAGCCGTCCATTTCGGCGGCCTCGAAAGCCAGTTTCGCATATCCGAGGGAGAAGGCGCCCAGCCAGCGCTTGTCCTGGTGGCCGGCTTCGGGATACATGACGACGGTGCGTCCGCTCACCAGCTCGCGTTCACTCAGCAGAAAGGTCTCCACATTCCTGCCCAGCGCCTCCTCGCCCTCGTAGTCGATCCGGAAAGAGGGCAGCAGTCCGAGCGCCCGCATGAAGGCGGAAAAGAGCGGATGATAGGCAAACAGGTCGCCGCGGGTAATAAAATACGGTTTGCGGTCGTGAAAGGCAAGGAGAATGCCCAGCGGGTCGTTCATGCCATTCTGATGGTTGGACACGACCAGCAGGGGCGTACCTTCGGGCGGGATATGCTCAGTTTGGAGGCTGTACGTCCGCCGGTAATAAATCCTGTCGTGGAAAAAGCGAATATAGGCCTTGAAAAGGCGGTAGCATATATTCGGTTTACAAGTTCTCGTCGTATTTGCCATTCTTTCGGTCGTCATTAACTTCAGCGCATGTCCGTGTCCGCCACTTTTGTTTTTTACGGAACGTGAACGGATCCGGCGTTTGCGTATTGCTGTTTCAAAACCGTGCAAAAGTATGAAAAAAATCCGAACAACCGGTTGCCCCGTCTGTTTTTTTGCCTGAATATCCGCCTGAATTGGTCAAAATAAAGAAAGTGTTGTCCGGCATGCAAACGACTCCATTGCGCAATTCAACATTCAAGATTCAAGATTCGAGCGGCAGGACAGCCGTACCGGTTTGTTGCAGGCAGGAAACCGGTCAAAAATCACCCGCCCCTGTCCGATACGGGCAAAGTCCGGGCCGGCCGGCGGATTCGACGGCTTTCGACGGTGCCGGCTCTGCGAAACCGGCGCGAAAATCCGCGTGAACCCTCCATCGTTCCCTTTCCCCTCCCCGCCATCCTTCCGGGAAACGACCGCTTTCTCCTTCCGAACCCCAATTTT
>JAITQL010000152.1 GCA_031288935.1 Tannerella sp. | reverse complement strand
AAGGCTGAAATAAAAATTAAATCGCTGTTTTACAATTGGTTATGGATTAACCTTCATTTCTCTCTCTCTCTCTCTCTCTCTCTCTCTCTAACAAATAACGGTATGTTGCCAAATTATATTTGCCAAAGATGCTTAACATAAAATTGACTGCTATTAAAGTAATTACTGCGAGCATATTCATTTGATTCGATAATTTATTGGTTGATCTATTCGTTTACCTTACTAATTTAGTTGGCCACAAAAATACATATCTTTTTGGCAAAGGGAAAGTTTTTGCCTGAAAATTTTTTAGATTATCTTTTTTTATGAGTTTAAGTGTTCAACAATTCCGGCATTTTCCATTCGCTATGCGCTATCAATTAGCGTTTCACGCCGATGGCAGGGACGTATCATATTCCCTCTGCGAAATTCGCAGAAACCGCAGGAAACCCCATAAAGCGTGCCGTTATCCGGCAAAGAACTGAGCGCTTCAACTATCAACCGAATCTTTGAATTTCTCTTTGGTTACGCGGAAACCGCAGGAAATCCCGTAAGGCGCGCAGTTATCCGGCAAAAAACAGAGTGCTTCAACCATCAATCGAATCTTTGAATCTTTGAATTTTGAATCTTGATGACCGATCGTTTTTTTGACAATCCTGTAACGCCGGAGTTTTTTTCAGAAAAAAAAGTAATATCTTTGCCCTGTCTGATGAAGAAGTGTGAAGTCAGACAGGGTTTTCTATTTTATGTTATACAAATAATCAGGATAATGAATATGTCGATTCATCACGGGATTTTATTACTGTCCCTTTGCCTGCCGACAATTGCAGGATGCAGCAGTGCGCCGGTCGTTCAACCGGACGAGTTTCAAATCGTGCGCGAAAATTTTCTCTCGCCGCCCGACGCCTCGCGTCCGGGAGTCTATTGGTATTTCATGGACGGCAATTTGTCGAAAGATGCTATCACGGCCGATCTGGAGTCGATGAAGGAAGCCGGCATCGGACATGTGCTTTTCCTGGAAGTCAATGTCGGCGTGCCAAGAGGAACGGTCGACTTCCTGAGCGAAGAATGGCAAGACATGTTTGTCCACGCCGTCTCGGAGGCGAAACGGCTGGGTATTGAACTGTCGATGGGTTCAGGGCCGGGCTGGGCCGGCAGCGGCGGCCCGTGGGTAAAACCGGAACAGTCCATGCGTCATCTGGTAGCCTCGGAAACCGTCGTGAACGGGCCGAAAACATTCGACGAGGCCTTACCCGTGCCGGCGCCGAAAAGGCCTTTTTTCGGAGAAGGTACGCTGACGCCGTCGTTGAGGCAACTTTGGGAGGAATATTTTGAAGATGTTTGCGTATTGGCCTGTCCGACGCCTGCCGCAAAGGCGGAAATCGCCGATACGGACGAAAAAGCGCTGTATTATCGTGCGCCCTACTCTTCGGCGCCCGGTGTAAAACCGTTTTTGCCCGCGGCGGCCGCATATCCCGATATTCCCTCCGGCGCCGCCATTGATGAAAAACAGATCCTCGACCTGTCTGACCGGCTGGATGCAAACGGACGGTTGCACTGGGAGGTTCCCGCCGGCAGCTGGACGATTCTGCGGTTCGGCATGAGAAACAACGGCGCCGTGACACGCCCTGCGCCCATGCCCGGACTGGGATTTGAAGTCGACAAGTTTGATACCACAGCCTTCAATGCCCACTTCGATGCCTACATGGGCAAGATTCTGGACAGGGCGGGACGGCAGGATGACGGAACGCCGGGCGGATGGACGATGATCCATATCGACAGTTGGGAAATGGGCGCTCAGAACTGGTCGGACCGCTTCAGGGACGAGTTCATCAAAAGGCGCTCCTACGATCCCCTCAAGTATTTGCCCGTTTATTCCGGTAAAATTGTGGAAAGCGTGGAGGTTAGCGAACGTTTCCTGTGGGATATACGGCAAACTTCGATGGAATTGATTGTGGAAAATCATGCGCTTCATTTTAAAAACCTCGGACAGCGACACGGGATGAAACTTTCCGTCGAACCGTATGACATGAATCCGGCAGCGGACTTTAACCTGGGTGCGGTAGCCGATGTTCCGATGTGCGAGTTCTGGACGGACGGGCATGGCTTCAATACGTCCTTCAGTTGCATCGAAGCCACTTCCATTGCACACATATACGGCTGTCCGGTCGTGGGCGCCGAGTCTTTCACGGCCGAGCCTTCGGAAGCCTGGACGATGTATCCGGGCAGCGCCAAAAATCAAGGCGACTGGGCGTTCTGCATGGGGATCAACAAATTCATGTACCATACGTTTGCACACAAGCCGCTGGGCGAGCAGTACCGCCCGGGAATGACGATGGGGCCGTACGGCGTGCACTGGGATCGCGGACAGACCTGGTGGCCGATGGCGTCGGCTTATCACCGGTACGTTGCGCGCTGTCAGTACGTCCTGCGACAGGGACGCACGCTGGCGGATATCCTGTACCTGAATCCCGAAGGGGCGCCGCAGGTATTCCGCGCGCCGTCGTCGGCCCTGAGCGGCACACCGGTGATGCCGGACAAGCGCGGATATAATTTCGACGGCTGCTCTCCGCAGGCGCTGATTGAACTGGCCGATGCCGTCGATCACCGCATCGTATTTCCGGGCGGCGCCTCCTATCGCGTGCTGGTGCTGCCGCACGTGGAAACCATGACGCCGCAACTGTTGCGTAAAATCGAGTCGCTGGTGAAAAAGGGAGCCGTTGTTGTCGGGAATCCGCCCGTCAAATCGCCCAGTCTGGTGAACTATCCCGACTGCGACCGTCAGGTAAGGGAACTCGCCTTGACGGTATGGGGCAGTCTGAAAGCGCCGAAAAGGGAAACGTCCGTCCACTATGGCGAAGGAGAACTGCTCTGGGGTGGAGAGTATGAAAAATTGCAGGACAGGGAACTCTATCCCGGCTACCAGGTCGTGGCCGACTGGCTGAAACAGCAGAACGTGGAGGAAGACTTTGTTGCGCGCGAAGGGCTTGTCAGGTACACGCACCGGATAGCGGGCGATGTGGATATTTATTTCGTTTCCAACAGGACGAGCGATCCCGTAGAAGATGTCTGTACGTTTCGCTCGGCGGCGCCGAATCCGGAAATATGGAACCCCGTGACCGGCGAAATCCTCCATCTGGCGATGTTTGGCGTAGAAAACGGGCAGCTGACAACCCTTCCGGTGAAACTCGCCCCGTTTCAGAGCGCCTTTATTGTTTTCGACAGGGCCGGGTCGCCCGTCAGGAAATGGCCGATGGATGAATCCGAGTTGCCGCAGCAGCAGGAAATGCTGACGCTCGACGGCAGTTGGGACGTGACGTTTGACCCCCGGCTCGGCGGCCCGGAAAAAGAAGTGCGTTTCGAGACGCTCTCGGACTGGTCGCTAAACGCGGATAAAGGAATCAAGTATTATTCCGGATCGGCGACGTATCGAAAAACCTTTGACCTGCCCTATCTGGAAAAACACGACACCTGGCGCTGGATACTTGATCTGGGAACCGTTCATAACCTGGCCGGGGTGAAACTCAACGGCCACGACCTGGGCATCCTCTGGACGGCGCCCTGGCAGGTAAACATTTCCGGGGTGGCGAAAACGACCGGAAATCAGCTGGAAATCGAAGTCGTGAACTTGTGGCCGAACCGGTTGATCGGCGACGAACAGCTGCCCGACGACGGCATCAGCGACGGGAAATGGCCGGACTGGCTGCTGAATCGCACGCCCCGTACCAGCGGACGGTACACGTTTACCACCTACCGGCATTACAGGAAGGATTCGCCCCTGCTCGCTTCGGGGCTGACGGGACCGGTAAGGATTTTGGCGGAATAACATGTACCGGAACAAGGCAGCAGCATGAATATAGTCACACGAAGTGCGTCCCGGTTTTACCGCGGCAGAGAGCGGACGGTGGAATCGTACAAGTCCCGCGCCGCCGACATCCAGCAGGCGCAGTTGAAAAAACTGCTCAGGCAGGCCGGACGGACGGAATGGGGAAAGACGTATGATTACGGGAGCATCCGCGATTATGCAACCTATGCGCAGCGCGTGCCGCTGCAAACCTACGACACGCTGAAGGGCGCTATCCGGCGCATGATGAACGGCGAGGCCGGAATCCTCTGGCCGTCCGTCGTGAAATGGTACGCCAAAAGCAGCGGCACGACCAACGACAAAAGCAAATTCATCCCCGTCACGCCGGAGTTTCTGAAAAACTGCCACTACCAGGGCGGGATCGACACGCTGGGGCTGTACCTGCGGAATGTACCCGAAAGCCGCTTCTTCTCCGGAAAGGGGTTGATCCTGGGAGGCAGCCACAGCCTTTCCCCCCTGAACGCGAGGGCGCACTGCGGCGACCTCTCGGCGGTGCTGATTCAGAACATCCCCGCATGTGTGAACGTGATACGGGTACCCGAAAAACGCATCATCCTGATGGACGAATGGGAATCGAAAATCGAAGCCATCGTGCAGCATACGTGGAACAGGAACGTCGGGAACCTTTCGGGCATTCCCTCCTGGATGCTCGTACTGATCAAGGCCGTGCTGAAAAAAGCCGGACGGGACACGCTGACCGAAGTCTGGCCGAACCTCGAAGTCTTCTTTCACGGCGGAGTCAGTTTCGACCCCTACCGCACGCAATACGAGGCGCTGATCCCTTCCAAAAAAATGCACTACATGGAAACCTACAACGCCTCCGAAGGCTTTTTCGGCATCCAGGACGACCCCGCCGACCCGGCCATGCTGCTGATGCTCGACTACGGCATTTTCTACGAATTTGTCCCCATGCCCGAATCCGGCGTCGAATCGCCCGCGGCCATCCCCCTCGAAGCCGTACAGACGGGCGAAAACTACGCCCTCGTCATTTCCACCGCCGGCGGCCTCTGGAGATACCGCATCGGCGACACGATCCGCTTCACCTCGCTCTTTCCGCACAAGTTCGTGATCTCCGGACGCACCCAGCATTTCATCAATGCCTTTGGCGAGGAACTGATGGTAGACAATGCCGAAAAAGGCATCCAGACAGCCTGCCGTCAAACGGGCGCGGAAGTGAACGGCTTCACCGCCGCGCCGCTCTTCCTGCTCGACAAGGCGAAAGGACGGCATCAATGGCTGATCGAGTTTGAAAAACCGCCCCGCTCCGTAGACGAGTTTGCCCGTGTGCTCGACCTCTCCCTCCAGGCCTTGAACTCCGACTACGAAGCCAAACGGTATAAGGAAATTTCCCTGCAACCCCCGGAAGTCATTCCGGCGCAAAAAGACATCTTTCACCTCTGGCTGAAAGAAAAAGGCAAACTGGGCGGTCAACACAAAGTGCCGCGCCTCTGCAACAACCGCGCCATGCTGGACGAACTGCTCGCCCTCAACCGCACGCTGCAACAAAGCTGAGATAATGTGGACACAAACGTTTGGCGGTTTGAGAAGTTGCTGTTGTCTTGCTTTTCGACAAATCAACCGTTTCGATAGACGTATCGCTGCCGTGAAATACTTTCATCTGTACCCTCCGTTACTGCGACAAACCTTGTAAATATCCCTCAACGCCCGGTATGGATTGTCAACATGCAATGCCCACCAGCAGTCAAAGATATAATCAAGAGGATACAGGCGTATGTTTTTGTCAATGGTAGGTAATCATACTCATCCTTTCCGAAATGGCTGTTGCAATAAGCGCCCGGTCAAAAGG
>JAITQL010000142.1 GCA_031288935.1 Tannerella sp. | reverse complement strand
GGTATCGCGGGACGGCCGAAGTACGTGTTCAGCACTTCGATGCAGGGCACGACGCGCTCGTCTTTGTTGGACGACACGGTGGCCAGGATGTTGACTTCGCCGCTGTCGGCCAGGGCGTGCAGCAACGCCAGCGCGCCGACGTCGTCGTAGTCAGGCCCCAGGTCGGTATCAAAAATCAGATGAACCTTCGGCGCGCAGGAGGCAAGGAAGGCCAGCGTCAATGCGAGTATAAAGCAATTCTTTTTCATGAGCAACAGGCTTTATTTTACGGATGAGCCGTTTTCAGGGGCGCATCATTGTATATCAGCGCCTCTCCGAATTGGACGGAGACCGCGTCGTCGGGATTCAACCAGCGGAACGTGACGGTGTGTTTTCCCTTCGGGAGCTGATATTTCCAGAAGAGTTCGTTCCGTCGCGTACGGTAGGAAACGGGCAACAGGGCGTTTTCGACCGGCTCGCCGTCGATCGACATCTCGACCTGCGCTTCGTAGTCGCTGCCGCCGCCGCGAACGTTGCCCCGGAACACGATGCCGATCCCCTCGAACGTGACCGGATCAAGCGCCGTGACGGATTTGTTCAGCGCGATGCGTCCGGAAGGATAATGACCTTCGAAGCCCTTCTCGTAGCGCACCGGCACAGGCCGCTGACAGGCGATCACGACGCTGCTGTCGTTTTCCGTCCCGCCGTTTCGCCGGATGACCTGCAAGGCGTGCCGGTAGCTCATCTCATACGTTTTGTTCAGCGAAATATCCGTATAGGCAAAGTTCATGTCCTCCACTTGCTTCACGTTATCCAGCCAGTAAGACGGGATCTGGCTGTATCCCCTGATCGCGCCCAGGATTCCCCCGGCCGAAGCCGGATTGCAATCGGAATCCTGTCCGCAGCGCGTCGCGATCTCGATTGTCCGCGAAAAATCGCCGTCGCCATACAGCAGGCCGATGAGGATGTAGGCGCTGTTGATGACGGCGTCGATGTTGTACGGCGCGTAAACGCCCTCCGGACAGCCGATGTCCTGGCTCCACTTGCGCTGGCATTCGAACCAGGTTTGCTTCCAGTCGCCGGGATACAGGCTGTGCCAGCGAATGACGTCGGCCATACATTTACGGTACGGGCTTTCTTCGGGAATCGTTTTCAGCGCCTCCGAAACGACAAACTCCACATCGCTCGAAACGAAGGCAAGCGCGTACATGGCGCCCACGTATACGCCGCCGTACCAGCCGTCGCCGTAATTCATGATGTGCCCGATCCCGTCCGATATGCCGGACGCCGTATTGGGCATTCCCGGCGACATGATGCCGGCATAATCGGCTTCGATCTGGTAGTCGATGTCGTCGGAATGGGGGTTGTTGAGCCAGTGTCCCGAGGCGGGCGGCAGGATGCCGTGCAGGATATTGTACCGCGCCGACTGGTTGGCGTGCCAGAGCGAATAGCCGGCCGTGGCAAACGCCAGGGCGAACGAGTCGACCGGCGCATCCAGTCCCAGCCGTTCAAACACGTCGACAAACGTCAAGTCCATGTAAATGTCGTCGTACAGTCCGGGCGAACGGGTCATACACGACTTGACGTAGCCGTCCGGCCAGGCGATGGGCACGTAATCCTGAATCATGGTGCCCTGATAGCGGAACTCGGTAGGGCCGCCAAACGTGCACCCGATGACCTGTCCCGCCCAGGCGCCTTTAATTTTATCCAGCAGTTTTTCTTTGGAAACCGTCAGCGTTTCGGGAATCCGGCTCGTGCGCCCTTCGGACGTCGGCGACGAACAGGCAAGGAATGTCGCGCCAACCGTAATCCACAGCGCGAGTTGTAAAATCAATTTTCTCATGATGACAATACTATATAATGTAAATAATTAAAATGCGTCTACTTCACGTCGATACGGAGCGGAAGCCTGCGCTCCGCAGCGCGTCACGGAGATGGCTGCCGCCCTGGAGGCGAAATGCACGGCCGCGCTCAGGTCGCGCTTTTCGGCCAGCGCCACGGCCAGCGCGCCGTTGAATACGTCTCCTGCCGCCGTCGTATCGACCGCTTTCACCGGGCAGGCGGGCGTCGTCTCCACCTGTCCGCCGGAATAAATCAGCGCTCCCTTCTCGCCCAGCGTGACGACGACGTTCGGAACGCCCTGCGCGGCAATCGCGCGTGCGGCTTTTTCGGCCGACGGCAAGTCGACGACCGGTATGCCCGACAACTGTTCCGCTTCCGTCTCGTTGGGCGTAATCAGATACAGCTGGCGGAGCAGCGTTTCCGGCAGCGCCTGTGCGGGAGCGGGATTCAGGATCACCTTCTTCCCCGCGTCGAAAGCCGTTTGAGCGACATACGCCACCGTTTCCGTCGGGATTTCCAGTTGCATCAGGACGAGGTCGGCCTGCCGGATGACACTCGCTATGGCCGACAAGTCGGCGGGCGTCAGCCGGGCATTTGCTCCCGAAGCGACGGCAATGCAGTTTTCAGCCTGTTCGTCGACCATGATCAATGCCACGCCCGAAGGATGATACTCGTCCGTAAAGACGCAGGACGTGTCGATGCCTTCGTCCCTGAACAGCTGTTGCGCCTGACGGCCGAACAGATCGCTGCCCGTCTTGCAGATCAGCGACACCCGTCCGCCCAGCCGGGCAGCCGCCACGGCCTGGTTGGCGCCCTTGCCGCCGGCGTTCATGAAGAAGGCGCCTCCCAGCACTGTTTCGCCCGGACGCGGAAGGCGCCCGGTCTGTATCACCATGTCCGTATTGCTGCTGCCGACAACCAGTAATTTGAGATTCTTTGTTTCCATGTAATAACAAATCAAACTTTATAAATCAAAATTTCCACAAATCAGTTGTGTTTTTGCGGGCAAATATACAAATGTATATCCGCTTTTCCCTACTTTTGTACCCGGAAAATTCCAAGTCAACTAAAAAACGAAGAAAAATGAACAAACAACTAATTTTTGTATTGCGTATCTCTTGTATCATTACGCTTATGTCCATGATACAATGCAGCGATAAAAGTAAACAATCACTTGAGTGCAGCGGATGGGGAGACCGGATGATGACCTATGCCGTGCAGGATTTCATGCCGGCCGACGCCTACGCCTGGGACTGGGCGCAGGCCACAATGCTCCGCGCCGTGGCCGACCGTTATGAACTGGGGCTGGATCGGGACAGCATGTTGAACTACGTCCGCAAGGCGATGGACGTCACGATGGACAAGGCCGAGGGGATTCATCCCAACGCCGTCGCTTCGGGGTTCGGAATGGCCTTTCTGGCGCGCGTCACGCAGGATTCGAATTACGCCAGGAAAACGGTTCAAATCTATTCCGACTACCGGAACGTGGTCAGAGCCTCGAACGGAGGCATCTCTCACCGCGACAATGTCGTGGAACTGTGGGACGACACGGTCTACATGATCAGCCTCTTCCTGATCGAACTCTATCGCCTCACCGGCGACGAGCAGTATCTGCGGGAAGTGGCCTTTCAGCTCACGGCGCACGCCGAGAAGCTGGAAGATCCCGTCACGGGACTGTGGTATCACGGCTGGGACAATGACGACGAGCCGTTCGACGACGGATGCAGCATGGCCGGATGGGCAGACAATGCCGGACGTCGCGGCGGCGAGTTCTGGGGAAGAGGCAACGGCTGGGTGGTCATGACACTGGCCAACACGCTGCACGTCATGCCTTCCTCCATGACCGAACGCCCCGCCCTGCAAGCCATGTTCGTCAAGATGGTACAAACTCTGACCGGCTTGCAGGACGCCGTCACCGGACACTGGTATCAGTTGCCCCTTTATCCGGGCGAAGCGGGCAATTTCATCGAGAGTTCCTGCACCGCCATGTTTGCCTATGGCATGACCGTGGGCATTGCCGACGGTATCCTGCCGGCCGAAACCTACTTGCCCGTCGTCGAAAAAGCCTTCCAGGGCATCGAGAAGTACAGCCTCAAGAAAGCGGGCAACCACTCCGGCCTGACCATCACCAACGTATGTTCCGGCACCTGCATTGGCGACAAGGACTATTATTTCAAGCGGAAAGTAGTCGAGGGTACACCCTTTGCACTCGGCGCGGCCATCATGTTTCACGACCGTTACCGGGAGCTGAAGAAAAACTGATTGCGAACAGCGGATAACGAACAGTGGATGGCAAACAACAGACGGTTTGCCGTTCACTGTTTTTTTTCGACTCTCCGTGAAAGGAGATCGGAACAGGTTATGGATACTTGTGGCCGTGGCGCCGGCCGGGTAATACAGTATGCCCACGGGGGCTACGTTGTCGAACGCATGCGGGTCGACCGACGTCGGGGCGGTTGCGCTGCCGAAGGTCAGTGCGGCAAGACTGCTGCAACCCTGAAACGTCCAGTAATCGACAGTGTTGCCGGTATAGGCCGACATGTCCACCGCCGTCAGGCCGATACAGTTTTCAAACGTGCCGATGCCGATGGCGTTCACGCCGGCCGGAATGATGAGCGTACCGGTCAGGCCGATACAGTTGTGAAACTTATGGACGGTTTTGTTGCGCAGACCGTAAAAAATACGGTTGTTATACCCGATAATTCACCTCTTCACAAGTCAAACAAATTTATAAATAAAATGCTGAATGGAAAGAACAGGACATATCGGTTTTCTTTTTGCCTCCCTATTTTCCCGAACTGAATCCGATTGAAATCCTGTGGCGAAGAATCAAGTATGGCTGGATTCCTTTTGATGCCTGTCTCTGTTTTCAAAATCTCAAAGAACGCTTGTCGTATGTACTTGCCAATTTTGGCGTAAAATATGACATCATATTTCAGATATTACATAGTTGTTCGCATCGGATTTTTTTCGGTGGATGTCATTCGGAAGAGAAAAAATGGTCTTTGCCAATTGTATTAATGTATAGTATACGTCGGAATATAGATTTTATAACAGAAAAAACATCCGGAATAATTTGGAGGGAGAGAAAAAGATTTCTATCTTTGCACCCGCTGTGAGAGAGAAGCGCGGAATAAAGGCGGACAAGACATGGACAGATCAGAGTGCTTTTGACAAAAACCGGAACTGAACTGGAGTTTGAAAAAGGCGGTTTG
>JAITQL010000064.1 GCA_031288935.1 Tannerella sp. | reverse complement strand
GAACAAAAGTTGCAGGCGTTTTTCCGGTCGGAAATACGTTTGGAACAAAAGTGGCAGGCGTGTTTTCGATCAAAAACACGGTTGGATTAAAAGTTGCAGATGTATTTCCGGTCGAAAACACGGTTGGCATAAAAGTTGCAGACGTGTTTCCGGTTAAAAATACGGTCGAGATAAAAGTTGCAGACGTGTTTCCGGTCATAAATACGGCCGGCATAAAAGCGGCAGACGCGGTTCATGTCGGAACTGCGTCTGCCACTTTTATTTTAAACGAACTTCGGATCAAAAACATGCTCCGGGCGAATGTGTTCGGAGATAAAATCCATGCAGGACAGGCGGGGATTCAAAAGTCCTGGAGGCCGGACGACAGGGCGTTTCTCAGCTGATATTTCATGAACGTCCGGCGCTGCCGTTCCCTGACGCGGTCGAAACTGTCCAGCAGTTCCGGCCTGACCGGGCAGGCGGGAGGAGATTCCATCTTCAGCGGATTGACGGGCGTCCCGTTTTTGTAGACCCGGAAATCGAGGTGCGGGCCGGTGGAAAGCCCGGTCGATCCGACGTATCCGATCACCTCGCCCTGCCGCACGTGTTTGCCGACGCTCAGTCCCGCCGCGAAGCCGTGCAGGTGCATGTAGCTCGTTGCATAAACGGCATTGTGCTGTATTTTCACGAAGTTGCCTCCTCCTCCGGCCTGAAAACCCTTGCCCACGACCCTGCCGTCGCCGATTGTCCTGACCGGCGTGCCCGTCGGGGCGGCATAGTCCACGCCGTGATGCGCGCGGTAGTACTTGAGCACGGGATGAAAACGGCTGTTGGTGAAATGCGACGTGATGCGGAAGAAATCCAGCGGCGCTTTCAGGAACGAACGCCGGAGGCTTTGACCCGCGGCATCGAAAAACTCGGAAACGCTGTCCTGCGTAAACGGGATGGCGCTGAAGACCTGCCCCGAATGGGTGAAAACGGCGCCGGTGACCGTCAGTTTCAGCGAAACCGTGTCGTCCATGAAGGATTCCACGTACAGCGCCCGGAAGGAATCCTGCGGCTGAAGCTCGAAAAAGTCGATCTGCCACGCAAACAGATCCGCCAGCTGTATCGCCAGCCCCGGATCCGCGCCCTGCCGCCGGATTTCATTCCAGAGCGACGTCTTCACGGAGCCTTCGATATAGCGCCGGCGTTCCGCAATCTCCTTTTTGAGGGGACGCACCTGCACGCTGTCTCCCGTCAGGTCGATCACGACATGATCCGTACGCGAACGGGCAAAGATCAGACAGACGGCCGTTTCCGCACTGTCGCGCGAGGTCAGCACATGATAGGTCAGGCCTTCATACAGCTTTCCGGGATCCAGGAAAGGCCGGACGGCCTTGAGAACGGCCTCGCGTCCGTGCGGAAGTTGCAGGCGGGAGAGGATCAGCGACAGGTTGTCGCCCCTGCGAACCGTGTACCCGGCGACGTCCAGCGAGTCCACGTTCATGTCAAAAAAATACGCCGGCGAACCGGCCACGGCCGCCGTGTCCGCCTCAAGCCCTCCGCGATCTCCGGCGCCGGAGCTTCCCGGCCTGCACGAACAGATGCCTCCCGCAACGGCGATCCATCCGCACAGCATCACCGCAAGCATACGGTCAGGCCGCCATTTCCGCCGGACGTTCCCGCCTCCGGCTGCCCTTTCCCTTCTCATTCCGCAGCAGTTTGTTTTTCGTCATAGTCGGGATACAGCAGATACTTTCTGCGCATGATCCGGTACCGTTCCAGGTCGGCCTGCCATCCGGCACGGATTTCCCTTTCGGTATATCCGGCCGTGATTTGCCTCCTCAGCTCCTTGCTTCCCGCCAGCAGGTCAAACCAGTTGGCACGAGTAAAGAACCGCTGTCCGTCCGCCCCCAGCCGGTGATAGAACGCCAGCAGAAACTGCAGCGTCAACCCGCGCCGCAAGGAGTACGTCCGCAAGTCCATCCCGTAACACCGCTTTCCCTTGTACACCGGATCGCTGTCCTGTCCCTCCACCGGAAGGGGCGTAAAGGTGAAAACGCCGGCCTCCGGATCGGGACAGCCCAGCGCCTGAAAGGGAAAAGGCGTCCCCCGTGCCACGCTGACCGCCGTCCCTTCAAACAGACACAGCGAAGGATAAAGCCGGACGGCCTGTTCGTTAGGCAGGTTGGGCGACGGCTTGACCGGCAGGCGGTAGGAATCGCCGTGACGCCAGCGCTCCATCTCGACGACCGTCAGGGGACACTGCCGTCCGGACTGCAGCCACTTCTCGCCGTTGATCATCATCGCCAGTTCGCCGACCGTCAGCCCGTGCAGCAGCGGAACGGGATGGACGCCGACGAAAGAACGGAAGCCCGGTTTACGCACCGGCCCGTCGATACAGTCGTTCGGGTTCGGCCGGTCAAGCACGATAAAAGAGATGCCGTACTCGGCACACGTCTCCATCAGGTAATGCATCGTACTGATGTAGGTATAGAAGCGCGCGCCCACGTCCTGCATGTCAAAGACGATCACGTCCAGATCCGACACCTGCTCCGCCGCGGGTTTGAAATGCGTTCCGTACAGCGAGACAACGGGAAGACCCGTCCGCGCATCGGCATGGCTTTTCACGGTGGCGCCCGCATCCTCCGTCCCCCGAAAGCCGTGTTCCGGCGCGAAGATACGTTTCACCTCCACACCCCCTCTTGCCAGCAAGGCATCCAGCAGATGCACGTTTGTACTTCCGAGCACGGACGTCTGATTGACCGCCAGTCCCACTCTTTTACCGTCCAGCAACCGGCAAAGCACATCCATGCGTTCGGCGCCGGTAACCACCGTCCGATCCGTCTGCGCTCCGGTCGTTTCCGCCACCAGCAGCAGGGAAAGAAGCAGTTTGAAAATAAGAAACCTGTTCATCATTGATTTTTTTCCGGCTGTAAAGATACGGGAATTATTTGTTCTCCGTCCATCGCCCCTGTCCCGGTCACTTGAACTCCCGTCTCAGACCGGGACGATCCCCTGTTGCGAAAGCAAATCCAGCGCAAGGTCTTTCAGTTTGAATTTCTGTATTTTTCCGCTGCCGGTCATGGGGAAGGCGTCTACAAAAAAGACGTATTTCGGAATCTTGTGACGCGCGATTTTCCCGCGACAGAAGTCCTTCACGATCTCCTCCGTCAGGGAGGCGTTCGGATGGGAAATGATAAACGCGCCCACTTCCTCGCCATACTTTTTCGACGGAACGGCGGCCACCTGAATGTCCTTGATGCCGTCCAGATGATAGAGGTATTCCTCGATCTCGCGCGGGTAAATGTTCTCGCCGCCGCGGATGATCATGTCCTTGATGCGGCCGGTGATGCGGTAGTTGCCGTTGGCGTCGCGGATGCCCAGGTCTCCGGAATGCAGGAAGCCGTCCCGGTCGATGACTTCGGCCGTTGCTTCGGGATTGTTGTAGTAACCTTTCATGACGTTGTAGCCGCGGCAACAGACTTCGCCCTGCACTTCGTCGGGCAGGTGTTCGCCCGTTTCGGGGTCGATGACGGCCACTTCGGTGAGTTCATAGTCGCGCCCGACCGTTTCGCAGCGTACCGCGAACGAGTCGTCGATGCGGGTTTGCGTCATTCCGGGCGAAGTTTCCGTCAGACCGTAGACGCTGGTGATTTGCAGATACATCTTTTCGCTCACCTGCTTCATCAGCTCGACGGGACAAAGCGAACCGGCCATGATTCCGGTGCGCAGGCTGGTCAGGTCGAACAGGTCGAACATGGGATGGTTCAATTCGGCGATAAACATCGTCGGAACGCCGTACAGGGCTGTGCACCGTTCCTTGTGAACGGAGGCCAGGACGAGCAGCGGGTCGAAGCGTTCGACCATCACCTGCGTACAGCCGTGCGTCAGCACGTTCATCGTGGCCAGCACCACGCCGAAACAGTGAAACAGCGGCACGCAGACGCAGAGTTTGTCGGCGGCCGTGAACGCCATGTGTTCGCCCGTCAGGTAGCCGTTGTTGGCGATGTTGTGGTGCGTGAGCATCACGCCTTTCGGGAAACCGGTGGTTCCGGACGTATACTGCATGTTGACCACGTCGTGACAGTGAACCTGCTTTTTGGCTTCGTCCAGCAGACGGTGGTCGACGTTTTTGCCGAGCAGCAGGATTTCGGACGTGTTGTACATGCCGCGGTATTTCTCCTGTCCGATGTAGATGACGTTTTTCAGCCGGGGGAAGCGCCCGGAGGTCATGTATCCGCGTTGCGACTCCTTCAGTTCGGGCGCCATTTCGTAGACCATGTCGATGTAGCTGCCGTCGAAGACGCCTTCCGTGATGCAGAGCGTATGAATGTCGGCATCCTTGACGAGAAACTCCAGTTCATTCTGCTTGTAGCTGGTATTGACCGTCACCAGAATCGCGCCGACCTTGGCGCCGGCGTAAAGGAAGGTCAGCCAGTCCGGCACGTTCGTTGCCCAGATGCCGACGTGCGTGCCCCTTGTCACGCCGATGGCCATCAGTCCCCTGGCCATGTCGTCCACCCGCCGGTTGAACTGCTTCCACGTAAATCGCAAGTCCCGGTCGGAATAGACCAGGAACTCCTTGTCCGGCGTTGTCTCCGCCCAGTGTTCCATCCACTGCCCCAGTGTTCTGTTCGACAGTTCCATGATTCAATACGGTGTATAAACAATTCCCAGAATCCGTGCCGGACGTCCGTTGCCGGCGTGTACGTGGTGTGCCACGATCGAATCGTAGTAAATGCTGTCGCCCTCTTCCAGCACGTGCGTATCCTTGCCGTAATTGATTTCGACAACGCCTTCCAGCACGAAGATAAACTCCTCGCCCTCGTGGGTGGAAAGCACGAAGTCGGCCTCTTCATGCGGCCGGACATCAATCAGAAACGGCTCCATGTGACGCCCCGACTTGTCCTGCGAAAGCGCGTGGTAAGACATGTTCCTGTGCTCCGTTCCGGCATTGTTTGAAAAACGGATGCCGCTCTCTTCGGAGATACTTTTCCCGCGACAGATCACGGGTCCCAGTTCCTGCTGGTCGTCGAGGAACGTCCCCAGGCGGACGCCCAGCACGCGGGCGATTCGGATCAGCGGCGCCAGCGAAGGAAGCTCCTCATTCCGCTCGATGCGCAAAATCTGTATCTCACTCAGGCCGCTGCGTTCGGCCACTTCTTCAACCGAAAGGTTTTTTGTTTCACGGAGTCCCTTTACCTTCTCTCCGATAATTCTGTTTACACTCATCTTATACTACTTATGTAACAATCGTTCGTTGATAATTTTTAATGCGGGGCAAAAATAGCGATTTTCCTGAAAAGCGACGGGTATTTGTAATAAAAAATACGCTTTCGACACGAAAAAGTAATAATTCAAAGATTCAAAGATTCAAAAATTCAAAGATTTGACGATTCAAAGATTCAAAAATTCAAGGATTCAAAGATTCGTTTCACGCAGATTCAATGAATTTAAACGCGGATGCCGCAGATAAAAAGGATTTTCAATGAAGTCAAAT